>JBKPNP010000864.1:0-3258 GCA_046732775.1 Acidobacteriota bacterium | reverse complement strand
AAAACGAAGCGAGCGCCGTCATCGACAGCGGCACGTGATTGGGAAGCTTTTGCCGAAGCTCGTCGAGGAGACTGCGGTAGAACTCGCGCTCCGAAACCGCAGCATCAAAATCGATCTGAATAGCCGAGACATTTGGCAGATCGAGCGTCCGTGCTATCAGCTTGACGAGCTGATCGCGCTGGCTTCGGGTCAAATCCGCCTTGAGACCCGTCTTTTTTGTCGACTCAATGCGCGTCACGGCCACGACACGAGTTTGCGGCCCGATTTTTAAAGGTTGATGACGCGGATTGAGCGTCACTTCATCCCCGCTGAGCGTCAACGTCTGCGCCAGAAAGGCGACGCCGAAACGGTTCGGGTCGAGGAATTCGAGGTCTTCCGGACGCTCCCACGCCCACAAAATTACCGGAGGAAGTTTGGTACGAATGGCGTTTGATTGCTGTTGAATCCGGGGGCGGCAACCAGCGCCCAAAAGCGCGAGGGCGGCCAACGAAAAGATCGCCAGTGTCTTTTTACGTCTCATAGCAACGCCAGGTTATTTATCAGGATGGACGACGACGGAAAATAGCATCAGCCTCAGCGAACTCGCGTGGCTGGCCACAGTATGAGAGAGCCACTGCGTCAGACCGTTTGGGCGGGCTCGGCGTTCACCGGATCTTCAGCTTGCTGGCGGGCGTGATATGAGGATCGCGTTAAGGGACTCGATTCGACGTGCTTAAAGCCGAGCTCCATTCCAATCGTGCGCCACTTTTCAAATTCTTCAGGGGTAACGTACCGCTCAACCGGCAGCCGGCGCGCGTGCGGTTGCAGGTATTGCCCGATCGTCATGATGTCACACGACGCGGAACGCAGGTCATGCATCAGCGTCACCACTTCATCAAACGTTTCACCGAGCCCAACCATAATTCCGCTCTTCGTTTTCATCCCCCGCCCTTCGCGGTCGCGCCGAGCGGCAGCGCGGCGCAGCAGTGTCAGTGATTGCTCATAACCCGCATCCGGACGCACGCGACGATATAACCGGGCGACTGTTTCCGTATTGTGATTGAGCACGTCCGGCTGCGAATCAAGCACGGCGTTTAGCGCAGCTTCGTCGCCGTTAAAATCCGGTATCAACACTTCGATGCGGCAATCGGGATTCAACAGTCTCACCTGCCGCACAGTCTCCGCCCAATGATTCGCTCCGCCGTCCGGCAGGTCGTCTCGATTAACAGAGGTGATAACCGTATGGGCCAGGTTCAGTTGCCGTACCGCCTCGGCCACGTGCCTGGGCTCTTCGGCGTCAAGCGAGCCTGGTTGACCCTTGCCGACAGCACAGAAGCCGCAATGACGTGTGCAGATGTCGCCGCCGAGCATGAACGTCGCGGTGCGATCCGACCAGCATTCGAAAATATTTGGGCAACGTGCTTCCTGGCAAACAGTGTGGAGATTGAGACCCTCAATCAGCTTCAACACGTTGTTCTGATTCGCGGGATCGCCCAGACGTATCTTCAACCAATCAGGTTTCGGCAACCGCGGCTTGGGGATATTGCTAATGACGGTAAGTTCGCGAGACAAAAAGTTCTCCTGGCGACTGCAAGTTAAGGCTTTTGGTTCATTCTAACATCGTGAAATCAGATAGCACACCGGCCACGGTCAGACGTGGTTGATGAGACGAAACGCGCCCAATTAGGAGGCCAAATTCCACGACCGTTCGTCTGCTATACTGCGCAGCAATTTTCACCCGCGCAAGCCGCCAGCTTGCCACCAATGGAGGCGCCAACATGAAGACCACGTGTTTATGTCTATTGCTTTTGGTAGTGGCCATTCCGGCCTACGGCGATATCGCTCGTCCACGTCCCGAGCCTTCACCGCAAACGCCACGGATCGTTCTGCATACTAGTTTGACAATCGTTCCCGATAACAAAGCTTACGAAGCGCGCCTGCAAATCTCGCAGAGTAGTTTGCAGGAGCTGCGCGCCGCCCTGAACGACACGCCCGGGAGCAATTCGATCGCCGGCGGCATCACGCACAGCTCTACGCGCACGATGATTGCCGGCATCTTCATGTTCCTTTCCTTATCTTTCGCGGGCGTTTGGCTGGCGCGTTCGATGCAAACTCGCGCGCAGAAAACAGTTGCCGTCGTCCTCCTGGGAACTGCGGTGCTGGGCATGGCCACGATCATCGCTCAGGCCAACGCCGGACCGCCGAGTTCGTATTACTGGAAAAAGTTGTCGCAGAATTTGAGTCGCGGCGCCGCGACGAACGGCGGCATCGATATCGAGATCGTGCCCGATCCTACCGACGGCCGCGGGATGAAACTAATTATTCCGACGCGACCAGACTGAGGCACTTGGCTGTACACGAGGGCATCAACGCAAATCTTTCGGCAACCAATGGAACGAGCCGCACAACTCAATCCGGCCACTTGGCCCTGCGACAGTTCGACTCCCCGTGTTCGTGGCGGGCTAAGCACGCGCGTCTTCGTGTCGACTCTGATCGCCTGCGGTTGTCTGTCAGCCTTAGTTGCGGGCTGGTTGCCGTTACAAGTTTCCGTGGTCACAGTCTTCCTGTTCGCCGGTCCGCATAACTGGTTTGAGTTTCGTTACTTCCTGATGCGCTTGCCCTTGCGCTTCGGCAAGTCGCGCAACTTCTTCATCGTTGCCTTCGGCGGAATCGGATTGCTGACACTCAGCTACATCACCTTGCCCGTTCTTTATAGTTTTAGTGTGGTGCCCGAACGTGTTTGGCCAACCGTCCTGGCCTCTTGGAACACTTTGCTGCTGCTCTGGATCGGCGCTCTGGTTTGGTTGCGCGGCAAGACTAAGCGGCAGCAAAGATGGAAGTGGGTCTACCCACTCACGTTCGCTTTGTGCTCGCTCAATTGGCTGGCTCCGGAGTTTTTCAGTCTCGGCATCGTTTATTTGCATCCTTTAATCGCCTTGTGGTTTTTCGATCGGCACCTCGCGCGCACCCGACCGGAATGGTTGCCGCCTTACCGCCGCTGCTTAGCCCTGCTGCCGGTGCTGCTGTTGTTGATGTGTTGGCAACTCGGGCAAACGCCGGCACTGCCTCACGAGAACGGTTTGTTCTGGCGCATCACGCAACACGCCGGCGCCCAACTGCTGCCGAATGTGTCGAGTCGACTATTAGTCACCACGCACGTCTTTCTCGAAATCCTGCACTACGGCGTTTGGCTCGTCGCGCTGCCGCTGATTGCACCGTTAGCCAGCAACGAGGCGTCTCGCGCACGCGCGATTTGGGATGTGAAGAGTGTCCCGGTAG
>JBKPNP010000863.1:0-3455 GCA_046732775.1 Acidobacteriota bacterium | reverse complement strand
GACACGGCACGCGCGCTGATGACGTTGCCATTTTCATCGACCGTCACCTGGACGACCACAGTGCCGGCTGCTTTCACCGCTGTGCCAATTGCTGGATAAAGCGGTTTCGGGAGACTGACGGCTTTTCCATTCAAGACTCCTCCGGAGATCGGCGGCCGGTTGTTCGTCGCATTGTTCTGATTGTTCGCGTTGCCTGGAGCTGGCGGTGGTGGCGGTTCGATACCCTCGGGGATCTTTATGATTGGGGTTGCAGTTGGGCTGGCAGACGCGTCCTCCTGCGCAAGGGAGTTACCGCCGATGTTATCGATTTTCCAGACGCCCTTGTCTTTGCTCAGATCGAATATTAACGGCAGCGACTGGTCGCCTTTCTCACTTCGATAAAGGAACGAAACACGCCGGCCAGTGGTGGTCGTGGTCTCGGTGACGTTTTCCATATGAAACTTCCCGCTCGCCTTGATCGCCGCGTTGGCATTGTCGGCAAATTGCTGATTGTTGCTGCGGATTCTTTCGAGACCAAATCTCTGCACGGCCGGCTGCGAAAACAGTTGCGTCATCGCGTCGGCGTCGCCCTTCTCGGCGGCTGTCATAAACTTTTTGACTGTCCCTGATGGCGTCGAAAGAAAACTGCAGGCAGCGAGCAGCGTCAGCACCGCGAAAGGTAACAGTTTGGTTTTCATTACCATCTTCATTTGGGCCGATCAATTTATCACGTTTTGCTCAAACATATTCTCTCGCAATTCTAACTAACGGCTTAGCCTCGCTTGGTCACTAACCTGTTTATTTTGCAGGAAGAGGTTCTGCTCGTCTCGCACTATTGACAAAGGGGTTCTGCGAGCATATCGTGCGCCCATCGCACCTGTTCCCGAAACAAGGTCTCAGCCTCAGGCGTCCTCGCTATCTCGAAAAGGCTGATTATCCTCAGCTCTCAGACTCGTATCCTTCGTGCGACACCTTTGTCGGCTTCCGGTGAGAGCTAAATGCTGCGCGACCCACCAGTGTGCATTCGTTCACCGTAGCGGTCGTCGCTCATAAGCGGAAAAGGAGACTCCCATGAAAAGACTCACCACGCTCGGGTTGTCGCTACTGGTAATTGTTTTGTTGTCCCATACCGGTGCTTCTCAAAGTTCAGCGCAAACCAACACTTTGAATCAATACGCTGCGAAATTTGTTTGCGGCAAATCCGAGGAAGGCCTTGCCGCTCCGGGACAATATTTCACGATCATCAATGTGCACAATCCTGCGCCCAACGCCAATATCACCTTCAGGAAAAAATTTGCCCTCGGGGAACGCGACGAAAAAGTTGGCCAGAAAACCCGTTTCTGGCCGGAGTCTTTACACGGAGACGAAGTGATGGGAATTGACTGTCCCAACATTTACAGACACACCGGTCAGCCCGAAGGCAAGTTCATCGAAGGCTTCGCCGTGATCGAGTCGCGTTCTGAACTCGATGTCGTCGCTGTTTACACCGCCGGACGAGATCACGTTGAAACCTTGCACACTGAGCGTGTCCCTTTACGAAGGGTAGCGAACGTTCCGGAGGTTTGTCCGGATCTCAACCTGGATATCAGTACCGGGCTTGGGGGATGGCAAATCATCTCCGATCCGATCAGCACCACGGTGGAGCCTCGCCTGGCTCCTGTCGAGTTAATCGTGGATACCTTCAGCTGGGATACCATCGCAGGCACTCAAGTGATTGGGCCGTTTTTCAATTCAGCCCAAGTCCCGGTTAGCAGAGGTAATTATGTGTACGAGTTTACTTTTTGCCTCTGCAAAGGTTTTAGCAATGGGAAGCTGGCATTGAAGGGACTTGCAGACGATGCGGCGACGGTTTTCCTGAATGACACTGCGCTGACTCCGACGCTTGCCGGCACGCATACCGTCGACGTCAAGTCGATCTCAGCCAGCGCTCCATTCATTCCCGGCACCAACAAACTGCGGGTCGTGGTCAGCAATAGACTTAACAGCACCACCGGTCTCGACATTAAGGGTTCAATTACTGCAACAGCGGGAGCCTGCCACGAAAACAACTAGATAAATCAAGACGTCTACGTAGGGGAGAGCTTGGACGGCAGCCGCAAGCTCTTCCTTGCGATCGGACGTGTCTTGATCCGGGCCTCGTAACGCAAACTGTCAGTTTGCGTACGCGTTGAATGCCGTTCACTGATCGCAAACTAACAGTTTGCTTTACAAATCAGGGAACTAACCGTCAGAGCACTTTCTTGACACTCTCTCCGGCGCGGCTATACACTCGCGGTCTTTCAAATCCAGGCAATTCTAATAAAACATTACGCAGGAGCGGACGTGCGGATGCGTCTGCTGCCTGACGCGAAAGGATCAAATTATGGGCGCGCGAAATAAAATAACGGTGGTTGGCGCAGGCAATGTGGGCGCGACTGCCGCTCATTGGCTGGCGGCAAAAGAGCTTGGCGATGTGGTGCTGGTGGACATCGTTGAGGGCGTACCGCAGGGGAAGGCGCTGGACCTCGCACAGGCGGCGCCGATAGAAGGCTTTGACGTGAAACTCGTCGGCACGAACACGTACGATGGGACGGAAAATTCTGACGTAGTGATCATAACGGCCGGGTTGCCGCGCAAACCGGGAATGAGCCGCGACGATTTGTTGAAGACCAATGCTGACATTGTGTCCAAGGTGGTGGATGAAGTAGTCAGTCGCTCACCCGAATCGATTCTGATCATCGTTTCAAATCCGCTCGATGCGATGTGCCAGGTCGCATTTCGCCGTTCAGGTTTTCCGAAGCACCGCGTGATCGGTATGGCCGGCGTGCTCGATTCGGCGCGCATGCGTTGTTTTCTGGCGGAAGCCCTTGATGTTTCGGTGGAAAACGTGACCGCGTTCGTGCTCGGCGGACATGGCGACACGATGGTGCCGCTGCCGCGCTTTTCAACCTGTGCGGGAATACCGATCCCCGAGTTGCTGCCCAAGGATCAGATTGACGCGATCGTGAAACGAACTGCCGGCGGTGGCGCCGAGATCGTTTCGCTGCTCAAGACCGGCTCGGCGTACTATGCGCCGTCGGCGGCGGCAGTGGAGATGACGGAATCGATACTGAAGGACAAGAAAAAGATTTTGCCGTGCGCTGCGTATCTCGAAGGTGAGTACGGAATCAACGGGCTTTATGTGGGCGTGCCGTGCAAGTTGGGCGCTCGTGGCCTGGAACAAATTATCGAGATCAATTTGCTGGCTGAAGAGCGCATAGCGCTGCAGAAGAGTGCGGCGGCGGTGCAGGAGTTGATTGATGTGCTGGGAGTTTGAGAAGTCTTAAAGATTAATATCTGAGATCTGAAATCTCAGATCTGAAACCAAAACAAAAGCGAGGCACCGGTAATTCGCCGGATGCCTCGCTTCTTCTTTATGTAACGCAAACTGTTAGTTTGCGTCTTTCTTAATTACCAACGAACAGAAACCATGAACGCAAACTAACAGTTTGCGTTAC
>JBKPNP010000862.1:0-1055 GCA_046732775.1 Acidobacteriota bacterium | reverse complement strand
GGTCCGTCCTGAACATTCGTGACGGTGATGTTCACAGTGCTCGTGTTGGAGAACCGGGTGCCGTCGCTGGCGCGGAAGGTAAAGCTGTCCGAGCCAAAGAAGTTGCCGTTTGGCGTGTAGGTCACATCAGCCGTGCACGTGCCGTTCAAGCACGTCGCCGCTCCGACACTGCCAAGCGAACCGGACGTAGGACCGGAGACGATTGAAAATGTCAGGCTCGCATTGGACGATTGCAACGCCTGCAGATGAATTGTTACCGGTGTTTCCTCGGCGGTATTGGCGGACTGATCCCCAGTTCCCGGAGGATTCGATCCGTTCGTCCCGGCTTCGACGCACGCCTGAACCGCGGGCGGCAGATTCGAGAACAGGTTGTAACCAGTCAGCTGTTCCACCGCATCGACAGTCGTCAGGTAAGTCTCCCAGGGATTGTTTCTGATTCCCTGCACGTTGGGCATGACGAGCGCGATTGTCCGCGTGGAACAGGTCACGCGCGAGACATCGTCGCCGGTCATCGCCGGTAGAACCAAGGCCACTTTCCACGTCGACGACGGCACTGTCACGTGGCCGCCCGCGATTGTATTGATGGTGCTGCCGCTGGCGCTGCCGACTCCGCCGACTCCATTCGGGCCTGCAACTATGTAAACCTCGTTACCGCCGTCCGCCTGGGTCCGGAGATAACCTTCGAAAGCTGCCCACGGCCCCTGATTGTTATCAGGAGACTGCGGCACCATGTTGGTCATCAGGTAAGTTTCCTGATTGATCGGAATACGGTTTTGATTGTCGCGGTCGGCGTTTGGCGTCATGTGACCACGATCGAAACCGGTGCCTGAATAGTCGAACGCCTGTACGCGATACCAACTGGGATCGACGGCCGGATCAGGACGGAAGGTGTCGACGCGCGTCAGCGTTCCGTACCATGAACTATCTAAATGCCAGCTGACCCAATTCGGAGTTCCCTTGTCGCGATTGTAGGAGAGCGTATAAGTCGGCTTCTCCATTAGTAGGTTGAGCGGTGAAAAGATATCAGCAGCAGTTGGATTGCCCATCGTTAAGTG
>JBKPNP010000861.1:0-7599 GCA_046732775.1 Acidobacteriota bacterium | reverse complement strand
GACGCAATGATGATCGGCACGAGCGTCAGAAAAGGGTTGTTGATGAAGGTGCCGCTGTAAACCGCGACTTTGTTGAAGCGAAAGGCAAACGCGACGAAGGTGGCGAGAACAGTGTGCAGGCCGAGGAAGGGCGAGAACGCTATGAAGACCCCGATTGAAAAAGCAAGCGCCGTTCGCTCAGGTGGATCATCCAACGAGAGCAAACGGCGAAAAGCAGATCGGAACATAAAGTCTCGAGTTCCGAGTTCCGAGTTTGCACAGGTCTGACTCGAAACCCGGAACTCGAAACTCGGAACTGTTCATTTAAAGCTATTCAAGGCGTCGGCCTCACTGTCGAACGCGTCGAACACAGTCAGCAGCTTGGTGATCACGAGCAGGTTCTGAATCTTTTCCGTCAGGTTCAGAAGTTTGAGCTGCCCACCGTCGCGGCTAATGGTAGTGTAGTTTGCAATCAGCTCACCGATGCCGCTGGAATCAATATTCTTCACGCCGCCCAGATTGAGCAGAATTTTCTTTTTGCCCTGATCAACCAGGCCTCTGATCGCGTTGCGCAAAGAAACGGCGCCTTCGCCCATCCTGACTGAACCATTCAGATCGAGAATAGTTACATCGCCTGCCGGCCGCTCTTTGACCTCAAGTTCTGCCATCTGTCGTCTCCCCCGAGTGTTTTCACCCTCACAATTTGCGGTTGCTTTATTTGAAACTTGCGAGCGCTTCTTCTTCGCTTTCGTAAACGTCGAAAACCGTCAATAGTTTCGTGATAGTCAACAAGTCTTGAAGCTTTTGCGTGAGATTGAGAAGTTTTAACTGACCGCCACCGTTGCCGATTGCCGTATAGCTGGAAACTAGTTCACCGATGCCGCTCGAATCGATGTAACCGACCTTGGCCAGGTTCAATAAAATCTTCTTCTTGTTTTCTTCGAGCAAGCGACGAATTGCGGTGCGCAGCGCGACACTGCCTTCACCGATGGTGATCTTGCCATCCATATCAAGAACCGTGACGTCTCCAACCTGTCGTTCTGAAATATTCAACTCAGCCATTTCTGCGATCTCCTTTAGGGACTCGTGATGTTAGGTTGCGATGTCGAAAGTCTTTCGGTTCGCAAATCGTTTTGCTGTCTAAAGCTTCTTTATCATGCGCACGTTGGTGCCGCCGTCGGCGCCGACTGACCAATCGACCTCGTCCATGAAATTACGCATGAAGAAAATACCGCGTCCTGAGGTTTTCAGAATGTTTTCTTCTTTCGTCGGGTCCGGGACGTCGTTAGGGTTGAAACCTGTCCCCTGGTCGTGCACAGTGATCTCAAAAGCTTCCGGTGTGTTGCGTAATCGTAGCTCAACAACTTTGGCAGCGTCGAGTTTGTTCCCATGAACCACAGCATTGGTAATCGCCTCGCGCACCGCCATATCGACTCCGAAGGCGACATCCTCGGATATCCCGAGGTTTTTCATGAAATCTGATACTGCGGCAGCGGCTTCGGCAACAGCCTCGATGCGGCTGGGAAATTTGAGGTCAGTCGTCTCCAAAGTCACATTTGTGGTCACAATGAAATGTCATCGCCACTCCAAAAGTCCACACCTGAGCAGTGGCTCAGAGACGAGGTTGTTTGGGGTCTCGGCTCATTGAAATCCAAAAGCTATGGAAGGTCGAGGGTGTAACACGCGAGCGCATCGGCTGTCAAGAATGTTTGCCGCCCGCATTTCGTTGTCACTCAATTCTTTGTGCGTGCGAAGCGCTGAGCTTGAAACACAGATTAGAATTCGCGGGAAAGCCTAATGCTCTATCAGAAAATCATCATCCTTGGCTTTATGGGTAGCGGGAAATCCAGCGTCGCCGCTGCGTTGGCACGACGCACAAATGTGGCGGTGATCGATCTGGATGAGGAGGTTACCAAGACAAATGGCCGCACCCCTGCCGACATAATCGAGTTGGACGGCGAGCTCAGCTTTCGTCGAATCGAAACGCAAGTGTTGCGCGAAGTATTGAGGCAGGACCGGACTACAGTGATTGCTCTCGGAGGAGGAGCCTGGACGATTCCGGAAAACCGCAGGTTGATCTCGCAACAGAAGGCGACGCTGACTGTCTGGTTAGACGCTCCATTTGATTTGTGTTGGAAACGGATCGTTCGCACGACACAAAAGCGACCATTGGCCCAGAAGATGGAGACAGCGGAAACTCTGTATCGCGCACGCCGGTCCGACTACTCGTTGGCCGACAAAACAATTAGCGTTTCGGAAAAACAAACTGTGGAAGACATTGCCACGCGGATTGCAGAGCTTGCTGAAAGTAATTGACTACGATCAAGCGGGAGTTCAAGTGTATGACTAAGCCAGGCGTAGATTTCACTTCGTTCACTGCCGGCAAACCAGGGAAATTGTTGCGGGCGTCAAATTGGAAAAGCTTTGCGAAGCCGACGAGCGACGGCTACTTCACGCTACAAACTGAAGACACAGCTGATGTGCCCGTCCGCATGTTTCTTACTGCTGAGCTACTCGCAGCGACGGAAGACAATCTCTATGGCCAGATCGTAAATGCGACGCGCTTTCCCGGCGTTAAGCTGGTCGTTATCACTCCCGATGTTCATTACGGTTATGGCGTGCCGGTTGGCTGCGTAATTTTGACGGACGTGGATAACGGTGCGGTGGCGATGGGGCCAGTCGGTTACGACATTGGGTGCGGCATGATGAGCGCGCGTTCCGAGGTACTGGCCGCTGGGGCCACGCCGGATCGCAAGCTCGCGTTTAACCGCGCGGTGATGGAACGTGTTGAGATGGGCGCCGGCGGCAAGAGCGAGCGCTTCCGTAACCTTTCGGCGAGTGAGTTCAATCATCTGATTCGCGGAGGCGCGGAGTATTACGTGGAGAAGTATGGCGCCTCTTTCGATCGCAGCCGTGCCGAGCGGCACCGGATTCCGGTAGCTGACGATTGGCAAATTCCGCTAGGCGGCAAAGGTAAACCCGAACGCGGAATGAATCAGCTAGGCAGCCTTGGCGGCGGCAATCACTTCATCGAGCTACAGCGTTCCGAGATGACGGATACGTTGTTCGTGCAGGTGCATACCGGGAGCCGCGGCTTCGGTCACGGCCTCGCCACGAATTATTTTGAACTGGCCCGGGAAGAACGACCGGGCGCAACTGATATCGACCTCGGCTACTTCACTCCCGAGTCCAAACACTATCGTGATTACCTGAACGCCGTAGCCGCGGGGGGAAACTATGCGATCCTCAACCGGCTCATAATTTTTGAACAAGTGGCCGAGGCGTTTCGCGCGGTGTTCCGGGCCGACCTGGAATTGATTTACGAGATCAGTCATAACCTGGTCCAACGGGAAGACCATCCTGAATTCGGCGACGTGTGGGTGCATCGTAAGGGAGCCACACGTGCATTTCCGGCGGGTCATCAATTCCTTGCTGGTACTTTCTGGGAAGACAAAGGCCATCCGGTTCTGATTCCGGGCAGCAACAAGGATTACAGCTACATCTTGCGCCCGCTTGCCGGGGCGGCAAAGAGTGGCTACTCGGTCAATCATGGCGCCGGTCGCAAACTCTCACGCAGCCAGGCTGCAAAGACGTTATCGCAGCGGGCTATCGACGATCAGTACAAAGCTGCCGGCATTCTGGTAAACGTCGACGGTCGGGTGCCGCTTGATGAAGCAGCGCCGGCGTACAAGTCTTCGGAAGAAGTATTGCGCGCGGTTACTGAAGCGGGGTTGGCGGAAGTCGAGCACAAACTCTGGCCGCTGGCGTCGCTCAAAGGCGTCGAGGAACGTAGGCGTGACCACAAGCGACGTGGTAAGCAACGCAAAACCTCCGAACATTTTTAGCCCGCCCGCGTCTATCGCGCGCTCGCAAACTATCCCTGCCCGCACCGACTGTCGCGAGGCGACTTTACCTCTGTATGTCGCCTCTGAGATTTTTTGAACTCGTTCAAAAAATATGTTGACAGCTGATCGTTCGCGGAGTATTGTGCTTTTGAACGCGTTCAATTCCGAGCGCTGTTCGAAAAAAGGAGGCTGTTATGTCGGTGGAGATAATGACCTATGTCGTTTACCTCGCGATCAGCATTGCCTTGACGGTTTGGGTGGCGCACACCCTGCACAAGAACGGCCGCATATTTCTGGTCGATGTATTTCACGGCAACGAGCCGCTCGCGGACTCTGTGAATCACTTGCTGGTTGTCGGCTTCTACCTGATTAACCTTGGCTACGTCAGTCTCGCGCTCAAGCTTGGTTACAGCCTGGCATCAGCGCAAGAGGGCATTGAGGCCTTGTCCGTTAAGGTGGGGATGGTGCTGCTGGTTCTGGGCGGCATGCATTTCTTCAATCTGCTGATCTTTAGTCGCATGCGCCGTCGTGCCACGTTGCGCAACTCGCCGCCGCCGGTCATGCCCGACGCCTTCACCGAAGTGCGGGAGGCGGCGTCATGCCAGGCCTAACTGTGCTCTACGATCCGCATTGCGGCCTCTGCCGGCGCGTGCACGAATGGCTAGAGGAGCAACCGAAGCTGGTGCCGCTGTTACTCGTGCCGGTTAAGTCTCAAGAAGCACGCACTCGCTTTCCGATGTTGGATCATGAACCAACCGTGAACGACCTGACCGTAATCAGCGACGAGGGCCACGTCTATTTCGGACCCAAAGCCTGGCTGATGGTGCTGTGGGCTCTCTGCCGCTACCGTGAATGGTCGTATCGCCTGGCCTCGCCTGAACTGTTGCCGACGACGCGCCGCGTAGTGTCGCTGATTTCGCGGCACCGTTATCAGATTAGTCGGGCTGCCAGTTTGTCGAGGTAAACGCGTATGAAGCCTGCCAGGAAACCAAAGACCATGAAGACGCCGAAGGGTGAACAAACAAAAACGCTCATCCTCAACACGGCTTTGGAAATGCTGCAAGAGCGCGGCTACGAAAACACGACCATGCGCGCCATAGCGCAAAAGGCCGGGGTGTCGCTCGGGAATGCTTATCATTACTTTGGTTCGAAGGACCATCTAATCCAGGCCTTCTACCACCAGACACATGATAATCACCTGCGAGCATCGCTACCGGCGTTGCAAGCCGAAACGTCTTTGCAGGCGCGTCTTCTTTCGGTGATGCGGCTCAAGATCGACACGCTTGAGCCGTATCACGAATTCGCTGGCGTCCTATTCCAGACCGCGGCCGATCCCCATAGTCCACTTAATCCATTCGCCCATGCGGCGGCGCCCGTGCGGCGTGACAGCGTCAAGCTCTTCGAGGACCTGGTGGCGGGCTCGAAGGCCCGCATCCCTGATGATCTGCGCGCGGAACTTCCTTACCTGCTTTGGCTCTACCACATGGGCATCATCCTTTTTTGGATTCACGATTCTTCGCGCAAGCGAATGCGCACCTACCGGCTGATTGACCAGACGGTTGACCTATTAGACAAGCTCATTTCACTTGCTAGTAATCCGCTGCTGCGGCCTGTGCGCAAGAAAGCCCTGAAGCTGGTAACGGAACTGCGCGACGAGCTTGACGCAGAAACAAGCGAGGACACAGGCCACAAAGAAAGTGTTGTTCAATGAAAGTTGTCCTTCCCGGTGGTTCAGGTCAGGTGGGCACAGTGCTCGCGCGGGCGTTTCACAACCGCGGCGATGAGGTTGTTGTTCTTAGTAGAACTCAAAACAACTCGCTGCCGTGGCGTAGTGTTAAATGGGATGGCGAGACACTTGGCGAGTGGACGCGCGAGTTTGAAAAGGCCGACGCGATCATCAACCTGGCCGGCGAGAGTGTGAACTGCCGTTACACGTCAGAGAATCGACGCCTCATCATCGACTCCAGAGTTAAATCGACTCGCGTTGTTGGACAAGCGATTGCGGAAACTGAGCGGGCACCGCGCGTTTGGCTGCAGGCGAGCACGGCCACGCTCTACGCGCATCGCTACGACGCTGCGAACAACGAAGCTTCGGGCATCACCGGCGGCGGTGAACCCAACGCGCCGGACACCTGGAAATTCAGTATCGACGTCGTTAAGAAGTGGGAAAGAGAAGTCAACGCCGCGGCTACACCGCAAACGCGTCGGGTGCTAATGCGTTCGGCGATCATCATGAATCCTGATCGCGGCGGCCCTTTCGATACGTTGCTGGGACTGGTCCGCATCGGTTTAGGTGGCACGTGCGGGGATGGCAAGCAGTACGTCTCTTGGATTCATGATCAGGATTTTGCAAGAGCCGTGATCTGGTTGATTGAACATGAGGAACTGCGAGGGCCGGTCAACGTCGCGGCGCCGAACCCTTTGCCGAATGCCGAGTTCATGCGCGACCTGCGGACCGCCTGGGGCATGCGCTTGGGGCTCCCGGCGACGGAGTGGATGTTGGAGTTGGGAGCGTTTGTCCTGCGCAGTGAAACAGAGTTGATTCTCAAAAGCCGTCGCGTCGTGCCCGGGAGATTGCTCGATTCAGATTTTTCGTTTCAATTTCCAAACTGGGCAGATGCGGCGCGCGACTTGTGCCGCCGCTGGCGTGAGAACGCGGCAAGTTTAAGAGCGGGGCAAGCCCGCGTTCCTGACCCCGAGCTCACTAAAATTGCGCAATAGCCTGACATTGAAAGCCCTCAGTCGATGCACACCCTTCTACTGAACGCAGCTCACGGTTGGGAAGGCGGGCTTGCCCCGCTCTCAACAAAAAGTTACATCTGGTGCTTCACGATCACACTCGCGAGGCGATCCGCAATCGCGGGGTCGAGTGCTTTTAGTTTCTCTTGCTGCTCGAGTGCTTTTGCGGTGTTGCCCTGCATGAGGTAGCTGATCGCGTAGTTGTAGTAGTAGGAAGGTTCGCGCGGATCGAGCGCAATCGCTCGCTCGTGAAACGCGACTGCTTCTTTAGGTCGGCCGGCTTTTGAAAGCGTAACTGCAAGGCCGTCGTAGGCGAGTGAGTATTGCGGGTTAGCTTTGATCAGACTACGAAACACAAACTCCGAATAGCGAAAGTTGCCCATACGGTCGTAGCTGACGGCCTGGTTATATTTGGCCTTAATTAATTTTTGATCGAGATTGATCGCGCGGTTGAAAGCTTCGAGCGCGCGCGGATATTGTTTCAACTCTCCCAACGCTTCACCGAGATTGTTGTGGCTCTCAGCGTCCCCCGGGTTTAGCGTAATGGCCCGCTCAAACGCTACCTCAGCGTTCCCAAACTTGCGCTGAGTCATGTAGACATTTCCGATTCTGAAATTTGCGACGGCTGCCACGCGGGGTTGGTTTACTGATAACGCGATCACGCGGTTATATATTCGCACCGCGTCGTCAAAGCGACCTTGCTCATGCGCGGCCTGGCCCTCGGCCAGGAGTTTTTGCGCGTCACTGTCGCCATTGTTGACGGGAGGGTTCGCTGCGGTATTAGGAAGAGGTCTTTGGGAGACTGGCGTAGCGCGTTGC
The DNA here is from genome assembly GCA_046732775.1 of Acidobacteriota bacterium. GTDB lineage: Bacteria > Acidobacteriota > Blastocatellia > Pyrinomonadales > Pyrinomonadaceae > PSRF01. The sequence goes on along the minus strand of JBKPNP010000861.1, from coordinate 217 downwards.
GCGTTCGCCGTGGCTGTTATGACGCCGGCAAAGAACCAGACGAACATGACGAAACAGACCCCGCCCGAGCCGTATTTTTTCAGCCGCTTCGAGAGCGGAGTTCGAGATGCTTTTGCCCTTGCTTGCCTGTTCGCGTCCATGATAAAAAGAGTGCCCCTTAATCGAATAAACAGGTAATCAACAGGAAAAATCGGAAACACGTGCGGATTCCTATTTT
>JBKPNP010000860.1:0-4491 GCA_046732775.1 Acidobacteriota bacterium | reverse complement strand
TGACTCTTATTCCCGGTCTGCTTGCTATCGCGCTTTGGAAATCCTATGGCGGACACCTTTACGCGCCGGAAACCTTAACCGTTTTACTCGGGCACTTTCTGCGCTCGATGTTGAGTGTGGGTGTTGCCGTCGCAGCCGCGGCAGTAACTGAGAGTTCGGCTAGTGCCGCGATCGTTACGCTCGGCTTCACTGTGGGTAGTTGGGCGCTCGACTTCGTCGCTTCCGGCCGCGGCGGTCGTTTACAGCAGTTGGCCAACTATACGCCCACTGCGGCTTTACGTTTCTTTGAACAAGGTCTGCTGCGACTCAGCACGACGCTCGTGATGATATTAATTGTCGTGACCTGTTTCGCGCTGGCTGTGATTTGGCTGCACATCGGTCAACCGTCAGGCCGCCGAATTCTCGCAACGGGCGTATTGGTGGTCGTGATGATGTTTGCCGCAGCCGGCGTAGCCAACGTGCGCGCGAGTTGGGACCTGAGTGAAAACCGGCGCAACTCATTTTCGCGCGCTGATGAAGCGGCGCTGCAACAGATCAAGGAGCCGCTGCACATCAGCGTCAACCTGGCGCCTGAAGATCCCCGACTGACTGACTTCGAACAGAACGTCTTGAAGAAGTTGAGAAGAAATCTGGACGAGGTGAGAGTTGATTATGCAGCTGCCAGCCAAACTGGTTTGTTTGAAGGCGCGGATGATCACTACGGTGAAATCTGGTACGAGATGCGCGGCCAGCGGGTGATGGATCGTTCGACCATCGAGCAGGTAGTGCTCGAGCATGTTTACCAGCTTGCAGGTATCGCCGCGCCTGTATCGGAAGAAGATGACTTCCCCGGATATCCGCTGGCGCCACGTGCGCGGGGATCCGCGTGGATGTTTTACGGCTTCTGGCCGGCACTCACGATTCTATTTTGGTGGTTAATACGACGGGAAAGGAATTGATCGATGAAAATGAAAGAGGGTTTAGTAATTGCGGGGCTGCTGGTTGTCACAATGATCGCGACGACGTCGGCGCAGCGATTATCGCGAGCGGGCGGGCGAACGGTTCACGTGGACTTGTCGCATGAGAAGGCTGGTCGCGAGTCTTCAAAGTTTTTAGCGGTGGTGGGTAACTGGTCGATCGTCGACGACGGGGGAAAGAAAGTGCTCGGAGTTGACGGCCGCCAGTGGTTGCGCGGTCAGCCGGCAAACAGCCTGGCCCACTCGGCGCGCGCGATCTACGGATCGCGACATGAGGAGTTTATCGATAACGTGAAAGCGTTTGCGTACTTCCCCTACGCGGTGGCGAAAGACGTGAACGATTTTCACGACGGCGAGATCAGCATTCGTTTCAAGCTGGTCGCGGGTCAGCTCGATCAATGCGCGGGCATTCTCTTTAATCTCAAGTCAAACGGTGACTATCTCACCGTTCGTTTCAACGCCAAGGAAGACAACGTGGTGCTGTGGACGTTTAATCAGGGCAAGCGGAAGTTTGTAAAGAAGGGATCAGAAAATGTGCCGCTGCAGATGAACACCTGGCACACGCTGCAGATTTCAGTTCACGGCACGAACTTGCAGGGCTCGCTCGACGGCAAGCATCTGCTGGACTTCACGCTCGCGGAACCGGTGTCCGGGAGGATTGGGGTGTGGTCGAAGACGGACAGCGTGAGCTACTTCGACGACTACACGGTGAAGATGTGAGCTTCGCTTCAAGCTGGGACCGCGGGCGTCCTGGCCGCAACGCGCCGACAGGCGCGAAAAGGTTCGCGCTTCGCGCTCATTGCGGGCGGGTCGCCCGCGGTCCCAATGTCTAAAACACAAACCGCGCTTGCAGTTGAAACATACGTGGCGGATCCACGTTTGCAAACGCCGGAATGGCGTTCGTCGCCGTGCCCACAGCCGCCAGTTGGCCGAAGGTTGAGTTTGGAACCCCAGTGTCGCCGTAGATCGTTTGCGCGCGGCCGAGATAGTTTCCGTGGTTGAATACGTTGAAGCCTTCCAGTCGCAGTAACAACGCACGGCGCTCCTGCTTGAACAAACGTCCCTCAACAAAAAGAGAAACATCCGAGGTCGGCGTGCCGCGGAATGCCGACTTGGGAATCACCTGTCCATTTATCACCGGCCGGTCGTTTTGTACGCCGTCGCCGTTGTTGTCGATTCCAGTGGTTGCATTAAACGGACGCGCTGAAGCGAGCTGGGTCAACGTGCCAGCCGTAATGTTCCAGGGAAACTGGTAACTAAACGTGATCACCGCCCGATGCCGTTGATCGAGCAAGCTCGGTCCGCGTTCTTCGTCACCCAGGCGCGTGATGATCGGCTGATTCGGTCCAATCCCGTTGCCGTCAGGCTCGCTCGTATTCGTCGTCTTCGAGAGCGTGTAGCTGACTGACGCGTAGAGCTTCCGCATGCCGCGGTAACTGAAAAGCGTTTGCAGTCCGTCGTAATCAGCCACGCCCAGGTTCATCAACACGTTGACCTGGCGGACGCCGCTCGGCGCCGGCAAAATCGGACGCGTGGCGTTGGCGGCGGCTACGTTTGCAGCGTTGTTACACGGCGCCACGCCCACCGGCAGCGGACGGCATTGTCCCGTCGCGGTCCGATCGAGAGCTGACGGCGCGTTTAGATCGACCGTACGATCGATGCCGCTGAGATGCTGGTGGACGTAGTCGGCGCCGAAGAACAGACCCTTCGCAAATTCGCGCTCGGCGCCGATGGATATCACCTGGCTGCGCGGATTCACTAGCTTGTCGGGATAGTTCGGCAGCAAATTGAAGTTGAGACCGTACCTGGCAAACTGTTCCTGATAGAACGAACGACGACCCGCCCTGATCGTGATGTCACGCGCCGGAATTTGACTGGGCAACAGCGTTTTCGGGTCGACAGGAACCGGTAGACACGATCCGGTGAGACAAGTGGGGAACCCGAGCTGGCCCGGTGCATTCGTCGCGGTGTAAGTCGTTAAGCCGTCCAAACCGTTCACGAGATATCCCGCCACCGCATTCGCGCGGATTTGCGTGTAGTACATGCCGTAACCGCCGCGAATGGAAGTGCGCGCGTCGCCATTAGGGTGCCAACCAAAGCCGAGGCGTGGGGCAAAGTTTTTGTCTGCGTCCGTCAGCGTTTGCCGATCGTAACGAAGACCCGCGTCGATCGTGAGATCGTGGCGCAGGTGAATACTGTCCTGAACAAAACCGGTCAGCAGCCATTGCGGCAATTCATAACTGCTGATGCCGAAGCTAATCGGCTGCGTGTAGTTCAGCACGTCGGCCAGGGTCAACTGATCGAAGGGCAGAGTGCTGCGTGCGCCGGTGTTCGCGAAGGTGAATGTGCCGAGGATTGCAGTTCCCGGTTCACTTCCGGTGCCGCCGGAAACGTGATGCATGACGCTGCCGCCGAAGCGCAGATAGTGTTTGCCGAGCGACCACGACAAAGTGTCTGAGAACTGCGTCTGGTGGCCAAAGATGTCGGAGGCACGCGACTGTCCAATAGTGAATGGAGCGTTGCCGGCGCGCGTGTAAGTGGTGGAAAGGTTTTGCGCCTCCCAGAGCGTGACGGGATCGCCGTGCAAGTAAGAAAAGCGCGCCTCGTTGATCAAGCTGTGCCTGAGAACGGCGGTGTAGTTGGCCTGAAACGTCGCAGAGCGTCGGGTATACCGTCGCGCGACGCTGGGCGCGCTGGTGCCACTGACGGCGTCCTGCGGGTTGTCGTCGGAAAAGCGGTCGACGTTGTAACGAAACATCAAACTGTGATTGTCGTTTAGCTTGTGGTCAAGCCGTCCATCGAACAGAAACTGGCGGTAGTGGCCGGTGTAATCGAGACTGCCGTCGGACGGCAACAGGTAAGCGGGCAGGGTGCTCGACAGAAACGTGGTGCGATTCTGACGCGTGTAATCAGCGGTGGCAAAAAAGAAGGTCCGGTCTTTTGCGAGCGGTCCGCCGATTGAACCCGAAATCTGATGGAGCTGGTCCGGAATGTCTACCGGGTTAATTGCTTGCAGTGTCGAGGGGGTGACGCAGGTCGCGACTGACGGCGGACAGAAGCCTTTGGTCGAAAACGTCTTTGCCTGCCAGCTTCCGGGCCGCGCTAACAACAATCCTTCGCCGTGGAAATCATTGGTGCCGGATTTTGTGACGATGTTTAAAGCGGGACCCGAGGTCCAGCCAAACTCAGAAGAGAAGGCATTTGAGAGCACATTCATTTCCTGAATGGCGCCGAGCGGCAGGGTGGCGATCGCCGTCTGGCGGCCCCAGCCTTCGTCGTTATTGTTGCCGTCGACCAGCACGGTCGTTTGTCGTCGTCCGCCAACGCCGGTCACAAAGTAAGTTGCATTCACGAACAGGTCGCCCGTGCCTTTCGCCTGGCGAAACGCGGAATTGAGCAGCGGCAACGTCGTTACCTTGCGACCGAGAATTGGCGTTTCGTCGATCACCGGGCTGTCCAGGCGTACGCCGATTTGCGGTTCCGCACGGACGCCTTCCGTGGTCCCGAACACTGTTACCTCGGCTTTTTCCGTACC
>JBKPNP010000859.1:0-5136 GCA_046732775.1 Acidobacteriota bacterium | reverse complement strand
GGAGTCGCGTGCGCGAAATCTCGATCCGTATCAAGTGGCCGGTTTGATTCGACAGGAGACGGTGTTTATGTCGCGGGCGCGTTCGGGCGCGCGGGCGTACGGCTTGATGCAGTTGTTAGTGCCGACCGGCACGCTGACGGCGAAGAAGTATGGCGTTGAGCGCACGATCACTGAAGAGTCTCTTTATGAACCGCGGTTGAATATTCAGCTCGGCACGGCCTACCTGCGCGAACAGATCGACAAGTTTGGTCGCATTGAATACGTGGCCGCAGCGTATAACGCGGGACCAAATCGCGCGGTCTTGTGGCGTACGTCGTTGCCGGCGGACCTCGATGAATGGGCTGAAGCCGTTCCGTTCAAGGAAACTCGGGGATATGTTCAAGGCGTCGTGCGAAACCGTTTGCAGTACCAGCGGCTTTACGACGAGAACGGAAAGTTTCGTGCGGCGGTGGGCACGCGCGCAGTCACGAATCAACCGTCGCCGGGTGGATCGCCGCCAGCGAACCCTGAAGATTCATCCGTGCGCAAACGGCGAGTGACGGGCGAAGAGCATGAGGAATAGCTTTGCGAGAACTCTTAGGACGTCTCGTATTGGATTTAACTCCGAAGGAGTTCGCTAATTCCAGCCCAGGGTTCCTACCCTGGGAGAACATAGGGGGTAATATCCCCTCCTTTTACTCTGCAGGAGTTAAGGACCGGCGAAACTCGTTCAGAGTTAGTTATTCATTCGTGTCTCCTTACCCAGGGTAGGAAACCCTGGGCTGGAATTAGCCAACACCTTCGGTGTTAAAAACTTCTTGAAGGCTTTTGACGTAACGCCATGTTGATGACGAAGCCTTTTTCAGGAGTAAGGGTATGTTGCGGTTGATGGCTTACAGAATTTGTTCTGCATTGATTTTTGGCGCCGTTCTGTTCTTCGTTCCTGCTAACGCCATGCAAACACGCCGGGCGACACCGCCCGCGAAATCCGCAAGTCTGACGATAACCAGCGAGCCAAACGCAGTAGTCTGGATCGATGAGATCCGGCGTGGAACGACCGACGCTTCGGGCCGAGCAGAGGTAAATAATGTCTCCGCTGGGCGCCACACAGTGAGGGTGCGGGCGCTCGGATTCAAGGAAGCGACTCTGCCCCTCCTCGCCGGCAAACGCAGCCTGAGCGTGAAGTTAATCCGAACGACCGATAAAGCTGAACTTGCCTTCCAACAGGCTGAGGACGCCCGCGACAAAGCGAGAGATGATGCGGCGCGGCAGGAAGCGGCCCGGCTCTATCGCGAGGCCTTGAAACTGCGGCCGGCCTACCCGGCTGCGCACCTCGGCTTAGCGCGCGTGCTGCTCGACCTCAACGACTATCAATCGGCATTGAATGAGATAGAAGCGGCGCGGCGTAGTCGGCCGGTTTATCCCGAGGCGTCAGCCGTCGAAGGACGCATTAACCGTGAAGCCGCGTTCACTGAAGAGTCGATACAATCTTTTCGGCGCGCCATCAGGGAAGCTCATGGGTTCCAGCCCGAAGCACATGTGGGTTTGGCGCGTGTGTTTGAAGACCAGGGAAAATATGAGGAAGCGATCGTCGAGTTTCGCAAAGCACTCGATCAACTCTCGGATTCAGAACCGATAATTTACCAACTGCTCGGCGCGGCTTACGAGAAGCAGCAAAAATTCAAAGATGCGGTCGTTGCCTACGAGAAGTATTTGGCACTCGCGCCTAACGGGAGCCTCGCTCCGGCCATCCGTTCCATCATCGAACAATTACGACGCGACGCCGCAGGGCAGGAAATCATTCCGTAAGCTATCGGGGCGGATTACCTCTGAACGGCCGAATCTCAAACCCCATCTCGTACCTGACTAAGCTAAGATTCGTCGTCTGCGGCGTGTTTGATTGGAGTAGTACGGGAATAGATCGGATTCGTTTCTGAAGTCACTGCGGTTTCGATCTCACCGGAATCCGTGGGCGTGAGTGAGATTCGGATTTGAAGGCCTTGCGTGGCGTGTTGGTCACAAATATAGGCTCCGGTGTTAGGTGCCCAAATAGCACTGGTATTAGGGCGGCGAAGTCTCACCCCAAAATTATTTCCCGCGTCGTTTGGACAGCCAGCAATAATACAATCCATAGTGCGCCTCGTTCCTTTACCTGGTTAGGGTGGACTGATGTCGCTGCCGAAGCGATTCTTCCGCCAGCGTGACGTACTCCGGCCTAACCTCAATCCCAAGATAATGACGATTCAGCATTTTCGCCGCAATGGCGGTTGTGCCCGAACCGAGAAAAGGATCGAGCACTAAATCATTTTCCTGGCTGAACAGTTTGATAAACCACGTCGGAAGCGACAACGGAAACACAGCGCTATGCTTTCTGTTGCCGGTCTCCGATGCCATGTGCAGGACGTTCGAGGGATAAACTTTGGTGCGGTCAACCCAGTTGGAGACGTTTTTCCCAAAGCCGCTATTCACTTTCGAGTTGTCACGTTTCTTGTCCGTCTCACTCAAGTTTTTCAACCGCGACTTGGCCCAATCACCGCGATCCACCATCACACTCTCTTGATACATCGCAAATTGCTTTTGTTTGTTGAATTGCAAACACCTTTCCCACGCATCGCGGAACCGGTTGCTCCACTTCCCTGGACTGCAACTTTTCTTGTGCCAAATAAACTCTTCCGTCCAGAGCCATCCCTGACGCTTCATTCCTAAGATTGTTTCCAAGACGTAGGTGTGGCGCTCACCCATCACAGCCTTTTCTTTGATGTTGAGAATAAACGTTCCTTCGGGCTTCATCACACGCAGCAATTGCTCAGTGATAGGCAAAATCCAATCAACATACTTATCCGGATCGACTCCACCGTAAGTCTGCTTCCGTCTTTGAGCATACGGAGGCGAAGTTACGATTAGGTCAACAAAATTCGCGGGCATGTCTTGGAGGACAGTGAGGCAATCGCCGGTTACTATTCGATCTGACCAATTAGGGACTAGTCGCGTAGATGCTGTCATGATTACTGACTGGGGCGTGGCAGCACATACTAACGCTATACCAGATTATGCTCTAGGATGACTGGATACGAATTATAGCTCTACGCCTTGGGGATTCTAGATTAGATTGCTTTTGCTGGCAAGCCTCGAATTATGCGGCTTTCGACCCTTTTTTGTTCGCAACTCTTCCTTCTCATACTCTACTTGTCGTTTGTCTATTTCGCTGTTCGGAGCTGCGATCAATTGCTTTGCAAGTCTTCAAAGTTTCCGCATCCATGACTCTCATTCGGCGGCGGTTTAGTCTTCTCCATTGTTAGTTTCAGATGCCTCTAGCCGCCTCCCGCTCGTGTTCTTCATCTTCAAAAAGGCCGGTGTGTTTCGCTCCAGCGGCTTTGATAATTTCCAACTTGAAGCAGTGCCAATTCCCAGGCGCGTCATTGGCTCACCCGGTCGGCAATTGACGCTGCCTGGTTGGGATTAACTCGCAGCACTGAGGTTTGGTCGATGTAGAAATGTCGACCGGCTTGCGGACCCGTTCCGGTTGGGTCGGCAAGAGCGTGAAAAAAAGGACCGTCCGATTCGCTTCCTCTTTCCATCGATAACACATAGTCCTTCAGCACTGGCTTCTCAGAATTAAAACGCGAGTCGAGATAACCACCGGCGCACAATTCTTGAAATGTGCCGTACCTGCCGCCGTTCGTAACCGCGTAAGTTTGCTGGGCGGTGGCGATGGTGCGCAACGCGCCGGTCGCCGCGGTCTCATCAGCACGCGCGACGCTCTGCTGTAAGCCGGTTGAGTAGCTCTGACAGGCGATTGAGTTAAGACCCATCAGCATGATCACGACGAGTAGTTTAGACATGATGCTCTCCTGCCGCTTTAGTTTAGCTGCCGGTAACGAAAACAATCGTGGTTGTGATCGTTGACCATTCCGACCGCTTGCATGAAGGAATAACAGATAGTTGAGCCGACAAACTTGAAGCCGCGCTGGCGTAAGTCCCGGCTCATCGCATCTGAGTCGGCCGTGTGAGTTGGCACATCCTGCCCGCGTTTTCGTCGTTTTGGAACCCCGTTTACAAATTGCCAGATGTACTTGTGGAAACTGCCAAACTCATCGCGCACAGCGAGGAACGACTTTGCGTTTTGCACGGCGGCAGCAATTTTCAAACGGTTGCGAATGATTCGTTCGTCGTTTTGGAGACTCGCGCATTTGCGTGTTGTGTAACGTGCGACCTTTTCCGGATCGAAGTTACTGAACGCCAGGCGATATCCCTCACGTTTCTTCAAGATGATCTCCCAGCTAAGGCCGGCCTGCGCGCCTTCGAGAATCAGAAATTCAAATAGAGTGCGATCGTCATGAACGGGAACGCCCCATTCCTGATCGTGGTAGGGAATCGATAGCTCGCTTGTGGCCCAGCTACAGCGTTTGACCATGCGCGCGAGTGTATCAGGATTTTAAGTTTTGGGGTGCGGCGGTTTGATGCCATCTTTGGCGAGATGACTCTCCGGTAACCCGGCTATGCCGTCTGATGTGCGGAAGTGCTTCGCGCTTACGACCGAATCTCAATGAGGCTGGGCTGTGCCCTAAAAGTGGGCATAGCCCAGGATTCAACTTTCGACCCCCGGAAGGCCAAAGGCCTTCCGCACATCAGACGGCGTAGCCGAAAAACTCGTTCCAATCTGCACCACAAAATTGTGAACTCTTTAACTCTTGCCGAGCCGGCCGGCCAAACTTGCGACTACGGTGACAAGTTCGTTCGCTTCCACCGGCTTGGCGATGTGAGTGCTATATCCTGCCATGATTGCCTGCATGCGATCCTGCACGCGCGCGTACGCAGTCAACGCCACCGCGGGCAACCGTTTGTCTGTGCCAACTTCCTGCTGGCGAATCCGGCGCATCAATTCGTAGCCGTCGACGCGCGGCATTCCGATGTCGCTGATCAGAAGGTCGAACGCGTTTTCGTCGAGCGCTTTCAAGGCCTCCTCGGCCGTCGTTACCGCCGTGACCTTGGCGCCGTGCTGCGCGAGTTCTACCGTGATCAAATCCAGCGCGTCGACTTCATCGTCGACGATTAGGATGCGCAAGCCTTCGAGATTGGGCTGCTCGGGTTGGGCGTCGCCGAATGCTGCCGCGGCACTCGCGAGCGAGCGGGATTGCAGTTCGCCGCTCGGTAAGG
>JBKPNP010000858.1:0-1482 GCA_046732775.1 Acidobacteriota bacterium | reverse complement strand
CGATCCACCCGAATAGGCATCTGACTCGAGCTGCTGTGAATGGCGACTGAGAAAGATCACGAGTGAGATTTTTCGTAAACGCGAATCGTCGCGTATCAAAGGTGTGTTTCCATCCTGATGAGGAATGAAGTAATCCCCGGGGTGATATCGTAGGAACTGGGGTTCTTCGCATTCGCTTACTGTTTCGCCAAAGTGGTTCGCAATCTCAGTTATGCGCGCTGTCAATAAGTTCACAACGCGCTGACGCGTTTCGGCGGATACTGAGACACGCGTTGCCTTTCGCACTGACACCTCGACCATCCCGTTTACTTCTTTGCCATAAACGCTAGCGGCCGCGCCCGGGTCGGCGCGCATCTGCGTCAACAGTTCGGCAACGGTCTTTGCCTCCAGGAAATCGTCGATAGTCAAGATGTCGATCATCCGTAATTTGATTCTATCTCACTTCGTATCCAACCAAAGTGCGTTGCGTCCACATCTGGATTATCATTGCGGTTGACCGCTGCCGCTCGTTTTTCTCTGTGTACCTCCGAGTTCTCTGTGCCTCTGTGGTGGATAGACTCGGCGAACTTACCACTGAGTCACAGAGGGACACAGAGGCTACACAGAGGAATTTCAAATTACGTCACGGATTTTTTAGTATCAAGGAGTTTTCTAGACAATGAGAACAACTTTTCTCACCGCCACTGTTCTGCAAATCGTCCTCAGCACTTCGTTTTATGCGAGCGCTCAAAGCCAGGGCCAGGCCGGAGGAGGGAGTCTACCCAACGAATCTGGTGGAGCGGCGCTGATATTTCGCAAACCAGAAAACCCGCCGCTCCACACCGGCGCCGGCAAATCTTCAGGCATCGCCGGTGGCGGACGACTCACCGGGCCGGCGAAGGCGCGAGCGGCAGAGGCTGCTCACGAGCGTGTAATGGCGAAAGCAAATGCGGCCAGGAATGCGGCCATGCCCCGTTACTCCGAGGCGGAGGAGCAGTACAAGATCGCTGCGAAGGAAGATCCAAATGACGCGCGCGCGCTGGCCGGCTTAGGGAATGTATATCTCGATCAGGGCCGTTTCAATGACGCCGCGACCGCGTACCAACAAGCGCTCAAGGTGAAGGCTGACTATCTTGATGTGTATCAGCCACTCGCGTATTCGCTGGTACGTCTTGGCAAGTATGACGACGCTGCCGCGACCCTGAAGCAAGCGTTGCAGTACGACGCCAACAACGCCGAGCTTCATAACAATCTCGCCTTTGCGTACGTCCACGCCGGCCAATACAACAACGCGATACCCGCCGCCCAACAGGCAATCTCGCTGCTGGGTAAAACCGGCGAAGCTTATAAACAGGAACTGCAGGTCAGAAACGAAGTCTTATCGAACGCTTACAAGAACCTTGGCAACGCCTATAACGAATTGAAGCAGTACAACCAGGCAGCGGACGCGCTGAAGCACGCCGCCGAAATCGAACCAGGCAATGCCGCGGCACACTTTAATCT
>JBKPNP010000857.1:0-1876 GCA_046732775.1 Acidobacteriota bacterium | reverse complement strand
GTTGATATGCCTGAGGGCGCTAAAGACGTTTCAATGCTGCCCAATATCACTTACGAACTTTTGAAGCGGGGCTATAGCGAAAAGGACATTCGCAAGATACTCGGCGAGAACTTTCTGCGCGTATTTGCGGAAGCGGAACGGGTGAGTCGGAGCATGAGCAGATCGATTAGCGGGGAAGGAAGCACGAAGCGCATAGTGAAGTGACCACCTTTGGAGTGCGCCGCGGATTTGGCGATTCAGCTTGCGACGCAGCATAGGGCAGTAGCCCGACAGTTATGGATGGCTACGCTGAGCACGACTTCCGTGGGTCAAGAATCGCTGAATCATGAATCCAGGAAGTGGTCTCGCTGTCAGTTGAAATGGCAGCCTGCCCTCCATAACTGTCGGGCTCCTGCCCCGGCGTGGACGGCACGATAGACTGGTCTTGAAATTTAGCGATTCATCGGCTGCGACAGGTCGCAGCCTGCAAAAGCGGTGACAGGTCACCGCACTCCAAAAGAAAGCGCACTCCAAAAGAAAGCACTCCAAAGACAAAAGCCGGAGTCACCTTTCGCAAAAGTGACTCCGGCTCATTGGGGTGAGTGAACTCTTAGCGATTCTGACCGCCAGAGGATCCGCCCTGGCCTCCGCCGCCTTCAGAGCCGCCACGATCCTGGCCCGTGTTTCCTTCAGTCCGTTGATTACCTTGATTACCGGTTGCTGCCGAGCCGCTGGGATTTGATTGGCCGGTGCCCTGCATACCGCCGCCCTGACCGGCTGCTTCATTTCGCTGCCCGCCGCCGCCGTAATTCTGCTGGCCCTGTTGTCCCTGCTGTGCTCCGGCGCCGGCCGCCTGGCTCTTGTTCTGATTTTGAGTGTCCTGAGTATTTCCCTGATTCTCGTTCCGAGCATTCTCGTCTGCCATAAGATCCTCCTTGATCAATGAAGTTGCCGGTTGAATTCAAGTGAAACTCTGAGGGGCCTGTTTGCGAGTTGATCCATATCAACGACCGTGCCAATTGACTACGTTCGGAATTTCTCGAAAACGAAGAAACCAACTGCTCACAACACGTACACCCGCGAAAACAAATTGATACAGGACGTCGGCGACCGATGTCCGACAAACTTCAGTTTGTCGAACGGGGCTGGGAGGCCGCTTTCTCTTTAAGAACGACAAACTGAAGTTTGTCGGACATCGCACATCCCGGTTGCGAAGCGCCTCGCGCCTGCGTGATACAATTTGCACACATTGAAACCGGCTGGTATCTACATTCACATCCCATTTTGCCGCTCGCGTTGCTCCTATTGCGATTTCGCCACCGGCATGTACGACGCCCATCTTGCCGACCGCTACGTGAGCGCGTTGGTGCGAGAAATTAAGTCGTGGCAGGCGGCTGATCCGGTCGCGCCCGTCGATACGATCTACTTCGGCGGTGGCACGCCGTCTTTGCTCTCACCAACACAGCTGCACACAATTCTCGAAGCGGTACATGAACGCTTTCACGTTTCACCCGATGCGGAGATAACTTTGGAAATAAACCCGGGCAGCGCGCCGCTCGAGATTCTGTCCGAGTTTCGCGCCGCCGGAGTAAACCGTGCGAGTTTTGGCGCGCAAACGTTTGACGATCACGAGTTGGGACGGCTCGGCCGTTCGCATAGCTCCGAAGACACAGTCCGCACATTTCATTATTTGCGAGAAGCGGAATTTGCGAACGTGAGCTTCGATCTGATTGCCGGCTTGCCAGGGCAGACAATGGCGGGTTGGCAAACGAATTTGCAGAAAGCGTTTGCCCTTCGGCCCGAACACTTGTCGTTTTACCTGTTGGAAGTTCATCAGGGAACGCCGTTGGCGGAGCACATCAAGCGGGGACTCCAACCAAAGCCTGATGATGATCTG
>JBKPNP010000856.1:0-2609 GCA_046732775.1 Acidobacteriota bacterium | reverse complement strand
TGTAGATTCGGTGCTCGCCAGCTTCATACCAACGGGCGTCAACGCCTTGATGTACGCGCAAAGTCTTTACACTTTGCCGGTTAGTTTGTTCGGCATGTCGGTATCGGCGGCAGAGCTTCCGGCAATGTCCCGCGCGCTCGGAAGCACCGAGCAGGTTGCTGACGTACTGCGACAGCGATTAGACGCAGGCCTGAAGCGCATTGCTTTTTTCATTGTGCCTTCATCTATGGCCTTCCTGGCCCTTGGTGACGTCATAGTTGCGGTGCTTTATCAGACGGGGAAGTTTACGCATAGTGATTCAAATTACATTTGGGGAATTCTCGCCGGGTCCACGGTGGGATTACTCGCCTCCACTCTCGGCCGTCTGTACTCTTCAACTCACTACGCTCTGCACGACACGCGCACGCCCCTTCGCTTCGCGATCGTACGAGTGGCACTCACAACCGTGCTTGGCTACATTTGCGCGTTGCCACTACCGCGCTTGCTGGGCATCGACCCGAAGTGGGGCGTCGCCGGGTTGACAGCTTCCGCCGGTATTGCTGGATGGATCGAATTTGCGCTGCTGAGACGTTCACTAAACGGCCGTATCGGCCGCACCGGCCTCTCAGTCTCATACGTTTCGAAACTCTGGCTGGCCGCCTTTGTTGGCGCAGGAGTAGGCTGGGCGTTCAAATTGTTAATAGGAAACTTGCATCCGGTACCATTGGCGATCATCGTACTGGGTGGCTATGGCGTGACGTATTTCGGCGTCGCGTACCTGCTCAAGTTGTCCGAATCCCGCGCGATTATCGGCAGAATACTCAAGTTGCTTCGCCTCACCCGGTAGCGCTTTCGTGTGCTTTTGGCGAAGGCCTTCAATTCGTTCTTTAATCCGTAGCGCTTGGGACTCTCTCTGCTTCGTCAGCCCTCGGATAAAGCTCCTAAAGCTTCTGGAATCACCTCTTGATTGTTCCTATTTCTTAGTCAAGGTAATCAAATCACTCGCGCGGCCAAGGCTTTTGGGGCACGCGCAAACACGTACACCAGCTTTTGGAGGGAATAAACACGATGAATACGTTTTTGAGTAAAAGCATGCTGGCTCTGGGGGCCGTGCTCACCCTTTGTTTCGCTAGCTCCAGCGCCCGCGCTGATAATTTTCTGATCGTTCCGGTCGCACCCACAATCGTGCAGCCTGCCGGGCTCGGCACGGTTAATACTGTCCTGGTTCTCCAGACTAAGGGGTCGGCGACGAGCGGTTTCGGCTCAGTGGCCTACAACCCCAATGACAACAAAGCTAACAGAAAAGGCGACCTCGTTTCAGGTAACCAGATTGTTGCCGGCGCCAATAACCAAACCTACTCGGTAACTGAACTCGGCATTACAAACGGCAATCTCTGCATCAACATGAACATTAACGACCCCAACAAGGGTGGCAGCAATGCCGGACCCGTGGGGCCGATCGTGTTGAATTCATTGGTGCTGACGGCCTACGACCAAAGCGGCACTGCCGTGTTTAGTGCCCATCTCGCAGACGCTCTGACGTTGCGCGAAGCTACGCTGAACGGAAACGGCACGGGCAAGTCCGATTTCGCGTTCGCACTCAATAGCGAAGCTGCAGCAGCTTTGGCAGCGGCAATCGCGGCGAACCCGAACCTGCGTCTCGGTCTGTCCGCGAGCGTTTCCGACGCCTCCGGTGGACACGAAAGCTTCTTCTTCTGCAAAGGCTGCAACGACCCGCGTGCGGTACCGGAACCAGCGACGATGGTGCTGCTTGGCACCGGCTTAGCTGGGTTCGCGGGCGCCATTCGCAAACGTCGCAAGGCCGCTAAGTCTGAGTAAAGTACAGTGTTTGTTCCCTAAGAGATTGAACCCGGTGAGGTGAAAGCCTTGCCGGGTTTTTTCTTTGAGAATTTTCTGGAGACCTCAGCTCATTAAATCTTTAGTGAGTTATCCTGGAAAACGGACTGGTTGGAGCAGCGGCAAGGCGGGGGTGGCCCCGAGGCCGCCATTTTTTTTGTCCACCGATCAATCCTGTGTTTGACTGTGCATTGACCCGATAACAAGGCATCCTTATCATCGACGCCGTGCAGCCGGTGATCTCAGCAAAGCAAGCGCGCGAAATAGACTCCCTCACGACCAGCCACTTCAATATCCCATCGATTCAATTAATGGCAGCGGCCGCCAAAGCCTGTTTTGAGTCGCTATCAACCCATTTCGCGAACAAGCTGGCCGGCTTAAAGGCGCAAGTCCTTTGCGGACCCGGAAACAATGGCGGTGATGGCGCTGCGCTCGCGGGCGATCTTTGTGATTCAGGGGTTACCTGCGACGTGATTTTGTTTGGCAGGCTTGAGGGCACGAGCGGTGATGCGCGAACTAACTTCGAGCTCATCCGCGACCGCGCCAAAGTTGATAGCGCTTTAACCTTTCTTGAGTGTCAGAGCGCGGACTCGTGGGGTGAGATTAAGGGTGGCGGCGATTACGACATTATTGTCGATGCGCTGTTTGGCACCGGGCTTAGTCGACCGCTGAGTGGTGTTTTTGTTGAAGTCGCGGAACATGTAAACAACACCCGCGCCAACGCCAAAGCGATTCAACCGTTCGTCCTATCAATTGATCTGCCGTCGGGCTTG
>JBKPNP010000855.1:0-6081 GCA_046732775.1 Acidobacteriota bacterium | reverse complement strand
GCCGCTGCCGAGCGCCTGCATCTCCATCGTGGCCTTGTCCGTGTCGATCTCCGCAAGCGGTTCGCCCATCGAAACCTTGTCGCCTTCTTTTTTCAACCAACGAGAGAGCTGTCCCTCTTCCATCGTCGGCGAAAGCTTCGGCATGATTACCTGAGTTGCCATAATCGTTGAAAGGACTCAATCCAAATACGCGACTTCACGAACAGCGGCGACAATCTGATCGACGTTAGGTATTGCCAACTCTTCCAGGTTTTTGGCGTAGGGCATTGGCACGTCAACGCCCGACACACGCTTTACCGGGGCATCGAGATAGTCGAAGGCCCGCTCAGTAATCTCCGCGCTAATCTCGGCGGCGACGCCGCAGAAGGGATGCGACTCTTCTGCGATCACTACGCGATTGGTTTTCTTCACTGACTTGATGATGGTGTCGATGTCGAGCGGGCGAATCGTTCTCGGATCGACGACTTCGCAGGACACGCCCTGTTCCTGCAACTTCTCAGCGGCCTTCAAGGCAACAGGCACCATCAGCGAGCGCGCCACGATTGTTACGTCAGTACCTTCGCGCTTGATGTCTGCCACCCCGAGCGGAATGACGAAGTCCGGGTCATCGGGAACCTCGCCTTTGTTTCCGTACATGCGCTCCTGTTCAATGAAGATGACGGGATCGTCGTCGCGGATTGAAGCTTTCAAAAGTCCTTTGGCGTCAGCCGGCGTTGACGGCATCACTACTTTAAGGCCGGGAAAATATGCGAACCATGATTCGAGTGCTTGTGAGTGTTGCGACGAAACCTGAAAAGCCGAACCGCCGGGTCCGCGGAAAACAATCGGAATGTTGAACTGGCCGCCAGACATGTAAAGCATTTTCGCGGCTGAGTTCACGATTTGATCGGTGGCGAGGATCGAGAAGTTAAAAGTCATGAACTCGACAATGGGACGCAGGCCAACCATCGCGGCGCCGACTCCAAGACCCGCGAAACCGAGTTCGGTGATAGGGGTATCGATAACCCGTTTCGGTCCAAGCTCCTCGAGCAAACCTTTGGTTACCTTGTAGGCGCCTTGATACTCGGCTACCTCTTCGCCCATTAGGAAAACGTTTTCATCGCGCAGCATCTCCTCGCGTAGAGCCTGATTCAATGCCTCGCGCATGGTTACCACAGCCATTTAATCGAAGTCCTTCTTCCGTCGGCTAAGCTTGTTTCGTATCGAATGGGCTCGCGTAGATGTCGGTATAGAGCTCGCTCGGATCCGGCAGCGGGCTCTCATCGGCAACGCGTACGGCCTGCTCCACTTGTTCTTTCACACGCGCCTCGACCTGCTGAAAATCAGCATCCGACATCACGCCTTCTTCTTTGAGACTGGCCGTGAACAACTTGATTGGATCGCGTTCCTGATGCTTTTCGATCTCGGCACGGGTGCGGTAATTGCCCGGGTCAGACATGGAGTGGCCCATGAAACGGTAAGTACGCACTTCGAGCAGCGTCGGTAAGTAATCCTTGCGGGCGCGTTCAACTGCACGAAGGGCAGCCTCGCGCACGGCCAGCACATCCATGCCGTCAACAAACTCAGCAGCGATATCGTAAGCACACGACTTCTGGGAAATATCGAGCACCGACATGGCGCGTTTTAAAGAAGTGCCCATGCCGTACTGATTATTTTCGCAAATGTAGATGCAGGGAACTTTCCACAGTTGCGCCATGTTCAGCGATTCGTGGAACGCGCCCTGGTTCACGGCCGCTTCGCCAAAGAAACAGAGCGTGACCTGGTCCGTACCTTTGTATTTTGAGGCGAATGCGACTCCTGTCGCGAGTGGGATTTGGCCGCCTACGATCGCGTGTCCGCCAAGAAAACCAATTTCCTTGTCGAACATGTGCATCGAGCCACCTTTGCCCTTCGAGCAGCCGGTGGCTTTTCCGTAAAGCTCAGCCATTACGGCCTCGGGAGTCATGCCCTTCGCTAGGGCGTGAGCGTGCTCGCGATAGCTTGTCAGCACGTAATCGTCTTTGCGTATAGCAGAAATGGCGCCGATCGCGACCGCTTCCTGCCCGATGTAGAGGTGGCAGAAGCCGCCGATTTTACCAGCACTGTACGACTCGGCCGCTTTCTCTTCGAAGCGCCGCGCCAGCACCATCTGGTGATAGATATCAACGAGCGTATCGCGATCGAGGTCGTGAAGCCTGCTCTTCTGTGCGCTCTTCAGTTCTTCGCGTGATGCGCGCACGCTTGCATCGGGCGCTCCTTGATCCACGACGCCGGTTGCGCTGGCGTCTTCAGCAAGCGCGCGTGATGCTTCGGGCTTTCGCTCTCTCATTTCGTTGACTTTTGCCACTGTGCTTTTCGACTCGTAAACGAACCAAAGGCGACGGGGTGTGATTCGAAGTTGATTATTTAATTGCGACGTGGATTATACGCGGGTTCACAACGACTCGCAAAACCACGCCCTTATCATGTCCTGATGCAGTTTGGTGTGCGCGTCTGAGTGATATGAGGTCAGTCGCACCTGCGGTAGCGGGTGGGTTCTTATTCTTTGCGGCTCGCCAAGAGCAAGAAGCACCATCCGCTACCGCGGAGGTACGTGACCTCGTGTCACAAAAGCGGCCTCAACCAAACTGCCTCAGTAACGGTGATTACTCAACATTGAATCAGTCCTGCAAAATAAAAACGCACACCGCGTTAGGCGCGGCGTGCGTTCAAGGAAACGGCACAGCGATCAGATTATCTGAACGCGTCAAGCGTCGTGATGGGCGCGTTAGCTAAACTAATGACCGACTTACGCGCGTGCTTGTTACTTTGCATTTTCCGGGCAGCGGCGGTGAGCAGCTCTTCAGTAGTGTCGCCTTCATCCGGATAACATGCGACACCAATACTGAGTTTCAACTTTACCGTGACTCCGGTCCTGACAGAAAACTTCTGTTCTTCAAGCGCGTGGCAAATGCGCTCATTAATCGATGCCGCCATGTGCGATGAGGCCATCGGCATTATGGCTACAAATTCGTCGCCCGCGTATCTGGCCAGAATATCCATTTGCCGCAATTCTTTCTTGATCAGGCCAGCGACACTCGCTAGCAACCGATCTCCAATTGCATGACCGTATTGATCATTGATGCCCTTGAAATCGTCGATGTCCATGCTGACAACTGCCAGCGACTCGTTGTTCATGCGTTGGCACTCGGCAATTCTTTGCTCGAGCATCATGTAGAAGGCGCGGGCGTTGGGAAGGTCAGTCAGCGGATCGGTAAGTGCGCTTTCCTTGGTGCGTTCGAAGGTTAGGGCATTCGTAAGCGCGCTCGAGGCGTGCTGACAGACTGACTCGAGCAAGCGCACGTGTTCAGTGGTATACGACGTCCTGCTCTTTGAGTAGAGCGTGATTGCGCCAAACGGTCCGTCTTCGCGAATCAACGGAGACACGAGCACCCCGCGATAATTCCTGGCGATTTCTTCAGGCACACCGACCAGGTCCAACTCCGGTGAGGCATTACACATCGAACGGGCGTTTGCGATTACCCAACCGGTAATTCCGTCGCCTACAGACATACGACGTTGAGCGAATGCCTGCGCATCTTCGCCTTCAACGTGCGCAGCGACGGCTCTGCCTGACTTGTCATCGACTATAAAAATGATACAGGTGTCGAACGGCACAATCGCGCGCAGCTTGTTGGAAACGAGCGTTACCGTGTCGTGGAGGTTCAACGATGAGCCGATGGTTTGCGCGATCTCGTGAAGCGCAAAAACTTCTCGTTGCGCCTCCGAAATTGATCGGAAGCCGGCATCCACATCCTCCTGCGTGCCAAGCACGTTGGAAGCGAGGCCCGCGTCCGGCTTCGTCTGCGTCAGGTAATCATGAATGACTGTTTCCGACTCAACCTGCTCCTGGATGTCTTCCGCCGCAATCAGCCGATCAAACTCTTCGACATGCTGGGTAAACACCTCAACTACGCGCGGATCGAAAGCAGTGTTGGACATGCTTTTCAGCAACGCCAGAGACTCTTCACGTTTCATCCCTTTGCGGTACGGGCGATCGCAACGGGTCGCGTCGTAAAAATCGACCACCGAAATAATTCGGGCGACGAGCGGAATACCTTCACCCTTCAAACCTTTGGGATAACCGGTACCGTCCCATTTTTCATGGTGGTAACGAACAATGTCTTCAACCGGGTAAGGGAAGTTAACGCGCCGCAGAATATCGCCACCGACAGTGGGGTGAATCTTCATTTTGGCAAACTCGGCTTCCGTGAGTTTGCCGGGCTTGTTCAAAATGTATTCCGGCACCGCGAGCTTGCCGATGTCGTGCAGCAGTGCGCCGGCGAACAGGGCCTGAACTTCTTTGCCGCCAACCTTAAATAACTTGCCCATCTCCGATGCGTAGATTTGCGTGCGTCGCACGTGGCCATGAGTGGTCTGATCTTTCGCATCGATTGCGATAGCCAGTGACTCAATGGTGTTCATGTGGATGCGCGCCATTTCCTCAACATGTGCGCGTTGCTCGGCTTCATGGCGACGCACTTCATCAAGCCGTTTTTCGTTGAAGCGGTAAAGCAGGTGAGTCAAACCGGTGATCAGCAATCCGAGCAGGATGAAGGGAACACCCGCGCCATTCAGTGCCGAGTAAAAGAGTACCGCTGAAGCGGCGCCGGCTACCTGCGTCGTGAGCGTCCACACAATGCTTTCCTGCGACGGCAGTACGGGAGTTTCACCGTTGACGATATTGACGAGGTAGACCGTGGCCAAGGTCGTCAATGAATACTGCAGCACTGCGAGCACGCACAACGGAATGAGCAGCGCGTTCACCGGCAGAGTTTGGCCGCTGCCCAACACGGAATTGTCGGTGAAAATTGTGACCAGGTATCCGTAGCACGAAGCGGAAACAAAAGTTGAGATGATGGCGATGGCAGTCGTCGAAACCGCTTCTCGACGGTTCGATAATCCGTAAATGGAAACGAAGCCGACGAGCGCAGCAAGCAGTGTGGCCGGACCAACGGTATTTGCCGGCGGTCCGGCATAAAGAATCACAGCCAGAAACACGAGTGCGTCAGCGACGGGTTTGCGGCTGCGCCTGTCATCCACGCTGGTGGTTATGAGGACCGAGAACCGGCTGGCCGCAATCGTCAAAGCCAGCAGAACGACCCACAACAATAATCCAGCGCTCGTCAGAATCGGCAATCGGACCGTTGAGATGAGCGCGGAAAAAAGGAGTATTGACCCGACTATGGAGATGAGCACCAAAAAAGCCGGACCCTTCCAGTTTCTATTTGTCATGAGATTTCGTTTGCCCACGCAGGGGAGGCCTACCTGCTACCTATGTTCTTGGTGGAATCTGATGGACCTGGTTGGAACTACTTCGAGCGGCGTTGGCAGAGCGCCAACAATGTTTGACGCCGTAAAGATAACCCTTTAATGCGGTTGCGTCAACAACTTCGTGAAAGGCCTCACATATTTCGCCAAGGCCCGGCTGGATTAAATCCTCGATCCGGCGTCCAGCAATTGAGTTTTGAGTGTTTCAGGGCTTGAAGTTGGCGTTTTACAGGTGAAATGTTCACAAACGTAAGCTGTTGGCCGACCTTCGATGGGCGCGCGGTCGCGGAGCAGCGGACTGATGTCGGCCAGCCTTTTAGCGTCGGCGGACGCCTGAGCCACCAATTTATTAGGCAGGTAGGTTGACCAAATTACGTCCCGTAGCGCGGCGGTTTCAGGTGATCCGGCGTCTCCCACTAACACGATCTCTTTGGGTGATCCGAGATGAAAGTCGAGGGCGCAGAGCAGACGTCCGAAGCCGGAAGGGTATTGACGCAGTGACGTTGCCATCAAACGCAGGATTGCGGTCGCTCTTCGTCGGTAGTCAGCGTTGTCGGTCAAAAGGCCAAGTTTCAACAGTACCTCGGCGGCTACTGAGTTACCGGATGGCGTCGCGTTGTCAAAAAAGTCTTTTGAACGGACGATCAACTCTTCATGACTGCGACCGGTAAAGAAAAACCCGCCGTCTTCCTCGTCCCAGAACTCATCGAGCATGGTGGCTGTTAGTGCCAACGCCTGCTCCAGCCAATCAACTTCGCCACTCGCCTCAAACAATGTGACGAGCCCGTCGAT
>JBKPNP010000854.1:0-1620 GCA_046732775.1 Acidobacteriota bacterium | reverse complement strand
AAAACCGCCGGTCACTCCGGGACCGACGTTGCCGGCCGAAGAATTGTTGGGCGATCTCTTGTTTGAACAGAAGAACTTTGCGGACGCGCGCGCGGCCTACGAACGCTCACTGAAGTTGTATCCGAATCGGCTGAACAGCTTGAAAGGTAAGGCGAAGGCTGCACGGGCGTTGAAGGCCAGCCGGGTGTTGCGCTCGAAAGCCGTCCGATTAGTTCCTTGAGGATCTGAACTGTTATCGCCGCGGAGCCGCGAGATGTTTATAGCTACGCGATTGCCCTTATGATCCCCGCACCGAGAGACATGCCTGGTGTTTCTCTCGGTGCGGAAGAGGTGAGAAGGCGTGGTGTTCTATAAACATTAGGTGCCTACGGCACGTTTTTGTCCGGACTTCGCGGACATATCCATAAGGTGGGAAACTGTTCACCGCGCGCCGTTCGGCATGCTAACCTAAATACAAATTCGAACCTGGGGGTTACGTAAATTGAAGTCAGCTTGTGTTCTTCTTCTCTTTACCTTCGCAACGCTTCACGCACAAACCTCAAAGCCGCCGTCAATCGCCTACGTTCGCAACGGCACCGAGCTTCGTCTCATCGATCCGGACGGCAGCAACGACCGCCGGCTTTGGACACACGCAGACGCGAGATCCGAACTCGGAATCTCCGGCGTCGCCTGGCGTCCTGATCACAAAGAACTGGCGTTCTCGAGTGGTCACGCCGCTGCCTGGTCGGTTTATCATTCAGACCTCTACGCGATCCAGCCCGACGGTTCAGGATTTCGTAAACTCACGAACGCGCCCGATCGCGCGGAGTTCTCACACTTCCCGCAAGGTAGCGTGACCGTAACGGTCAGCAACGATCAACCCCCGTATCAACAAACGGCGGCGAGCGCCGGCATCTTCATCATCTACGTGGCGGGCGCCGACGAGCCGCAGCAGATAACTCTGCCTCCGGGAACTACGAAGACGCTTGTCTTCAAATCAGTTGCCGACTTCGGCCGTAAGGCTCAGGCAGTGGTGGCGGCTTACGGAGCCTATCGCTGGTTCATGCCGGGGCTTGATGTCATCGCTGGTCGGAATGTAAAGGCGCCCGCATTCAGCATCACGGGCCAGGGGATTGAATACTTCGGCGCTTTTCGGCCGGTGTGGCGCAGCGATGGCTCGCGAGTCAGCTTTCGCACGGGCACCTGCACGCTGAACAGCGTTCCCGTGAATCCAATTGCCGGCGAGTTCGTGTACAACCCTCTGTTCGCGGGCAAGGCCCCACTCGGCGCCTGCACCTGGGATTGGGGACCAACCGCCGCACTCGCGAATCAATTAATCTACACGGAGAACGCTTCGGGCGATTCCGCCATCTTCCGTATCACCGAAGGCGGCACCCACCCGGGAACCAAACTTACGACGTTCTCAGACATTGAGTATCAGCTGTTGTTTGACCTTCACTGGCTGCCGGACGGTTCGGGATTCTTGTATTCAACGCAGACACTGATGCGCGACTCGGCGAACGTCTTTCGCTACGACTTCGCGAGCCGCAAGACGACGCAGGTAACAAAACTGGAAAACGAGTTCGCGCGAAGTTTCAGCGTATCGCCTGATGGAAAATGGATCGTGTTCGAACGCGCCGC
>JBKPNP010000853.1:0-1859 GCA_046732775.1 Acidobacteriota bacterium | reverse complement strand
AGACGGCATAGCTCTCGAGAAGACTGACGACTCGTTGCTCGGTCAAACGCTAGCCGGAAAATATCGCATTGATGAACGGCTTAGCGGTGGCGGTATGGGGACTGTCTATCGCGGCACCCACGTGCTGATGGATAAGACGGTCGCGATAAAAGTGTTGCGTCCATCGCTCGCCGCTGATGAGAAGATCGTGGCCCGCTTCTCACGGGAAGCGCGCGCCGCGTCTAAAATTTCCCACCCGCATGCCTTGAGTGTTACGGATTTCGGCGAAGCAGAGAATGGCGTGGTGTTCCTGGTGATGGAATACCTGAGCGGCCAAACGCTCAAGGACATAATCCGCGGTGAAGGCCCGATGGCCCTGACGCGCGCCGTGGAAATTCTGCGTCAGGTCGGTGGCGCGCTCGACGCGGCCCATGCGGAAGGCGTAGTCCATCGCGATCTAAAGAGCGACAACATCATGCTGATCAGCACTTCGGGCGTCGATTACGCCAAGGTGCTCGATTTCGGCATCGCCAAGATAAAGGAACCGGAGGGCGCCTACGATCCCGGGCTGACGGCGCCGGATTTGGTTATCGGAACTCCGCAGTACATGTCGCCTGAACAGTGTTCGCAAGCGCCCGATATCGACCGGCGTTCCGATATTTATTCGCTCGGGATCATCCTTTATGAAATGCTGGTGGGTCACGTCCCGTTCACCGGTCCTTCACCCACCGCTATCATGCTGAAGCAGTTGCAGGAACCGGCGCCCAGTGTAGTTGCGGAGCGATCGGATGTGCCGGAAGCCGTGGGCCGCGTGGTCGCACGCGCCATGGAGAAGCGTCCGGACGACCGTTATCAAACCGTGGCAGACCTGGTCGAAGACTTTACGATTGCGGCCGGGATGGAACCGATTGCGTTGGGTGCGTCAGGTAGTCACAAAGCTCCTACTGCCGCAGCGGCTTCGGACGTTGACGACGATCTCGACGAAGAAACTTTGGTACGCCGCCGGACGCGACCAATGACGCCGCCTCTCCCTCCGCCTCCGGTTCAGGATGAAGTGCCGCACATCGTCGAACCGGCGTACGCGCCGCTGCCGAACGACATGCCACCGACGGCTTCGAGTTTCAATCCCTGGAAAGTTTTGATTCCGTCGCTCATCGGGTTGGTGGTTATCTTTGGTGTGATTTACGCGTTCTCGCGTAACGATCAGCCGGGAGCGGCCACCCAGACGGGCACAACGCTGGCTGCGGATCCGAACAGCAGTCCGGTAGAACCGGCGACGCCTGCGACTGGTTCGCCCGAGGCAAATCTGCCGATGGGTGGCACCACCACGCCGGAAAATTCCAACCAGAACGTTAATGCGAATACCAGCGTGCCGGCGAGTTCTCCGGAAGTAGTCGTCGAAGAGCCGAACGCAAACGCAAACACAAACGTGAACGAAAACTCGAATCGCAGGTCAACGAATCCGCCGTTACCTTCACCTACCAGGACGGCAGACGAGCCGCCGCCTCAACCGTCTCCGACTGCGACGAAGTTACCGCTGCCGAAACCAAGCGTTTCACCGCCGGAAGCACCAACCCCCAGAAACTAAACGCATCTTCTGCGTGAAACTCGGACTGCGGGCGTCCCGCCCGCAATGAGCGCGAGGCGCGAAAAGGGTTTTTAAAGCTCCGCACCTGGCGGCGCGTTGCGGGCGGGACGCCCGCGGTCCGGTCGAAGCCTGATCAGTTGCGCAAACCGTTCGTCGTCGTCAATAACGATCTTGATTTCGAAACTAAAGCAGGGAAGTTGAAAGGCGAGTGATGTGAGCTTTACTGCATCCTTCGCGGTCGTCATCAGGCACTGGACGTCATGTGCCTGTGCTTCCTGGTGAAGACGATCGA
>JBKPNP010000852.1:0-18392 GCA_046732775.1 Acidobacteriota bacterium | reverse complement strand
CCGGCAAACAAAATGGTTGAGTTTCACATGGCGTTGCTCAAGCACGGACCGTCATACAACGCCGCCGGTATGCCCGAGGATTTGAAAGCGCAGCACATCGCGAATGTGATGAGCCTGCTGGAATCGGGCAAGGCTGTTATCGCTGGACCAATCGCTGACGACGGGGACATTGCCGGCGTTCTGATCTTTCGCGCGGCCTCAGCCGCTGAAGCGCGCACCTGGGCTGAAAACGATCCGGCAGTCAAAGCAGGTTTCTTTGCGGCCGAGATGCATCCCTGGTGGTCTGAAGACGTGATGAAGAAACCGACGATGCCGATGAAGTTGACCACTGCCTATTTGGCGTTGTTGACGCGCGGTGGCAAGTGGACTCCGGAAAAAACTCCCGCCACCGAAGAACTGCAGAAGGGCCACATGGCCAACATCATGCGCCTGGCGGAATTGAAGAAGCTGGTAGTGGCCGGACCATTTGGCGACAACGGAACCTTGCGCGGCATTTTCGTTTTCAAGGTTGGCTCGCTTGCAGAGGCGCGCGCCTTATCGGAAACCGACCCGGCAGTGAAAGCGGGACGCCTCGCGATCGATGTGCGCCCCTGGATGGTGCCGGAGGGCATTTTGCCGTAGTCATGCAGAACCGCGAGCGGTAGCGAGCGGATGCAAAAGGCGATGAGGCTTTATTGAAAGTATGAGGCAGCATCCGCTCGCTACCGCTGGCGGTTCTGCAGGCGGCTGGCAGGGTATGACGTAATGATCACCTTCAACGTAACGGGGTTTCTGACGGATTTTACTGGAGGACTGAGCCAGATTCCGGTTGAGTCTAACGTGACGCGGCTCGGAGATGCGCTGGAGATACTTTGGCGCCAACATCCGGGCTTACGAGATCGCGTCGTAAATGAACAGGGAAATCTCCGCCAGCACGTCAACATCTTTCTCAACGAAGACAACGTCCGGCGCAAACAAATGCTCGATACTGCCGTGCCCGAAAACTGCGAGATAACGATCTTGCCGTCGGTTAGTGGCGGGGAAGACTAATAAAAGTTTTGAGTTTCAAGTTTCAAGTTTCAAGTTCGAACGCCCCGATCCAGCTTTCCCCTTACGTGAGCAGCAAAGCATAATGAGAGTCTCAGAACCGGTCGGGCTTTTAAAAGCGAACAATGTTTCCGGTTAGTTCGTAATCTGAACTTGAAACCTGTACCTTGAAACTCGCATTTAGTTTTTTATGTTTTGTCCCAGTTGCGGATCAGAAGAAAGACAGCTCAGCCAGTATTGCCGGGCGTGTGGCACCGACTTGCGGATGGTGCGTCGGGGACTCGAGCAGCCCGACAGTATTACGGCTTCCGCGGTCAGCGCTCGTCAGCAGATTAGTCAGGCCATGGCGGACAAAATTCGCCAAATGGAATCGTCCCGCGAATTGAAACAAGTTGCCGAAGACGTCCTTCCTCAAATCGAAAAATTTCTCGAGTCGCCGGAAGAGAAACGGCTGCGACGCGTCCGCGCTGGAGTAATTACTGCGCTGGCTGGTCTCGGTGCAGCGCTTGTCATTTTCCTTGCCAGCCTCGAGTCTCATGACTTAGTTCCGTTCATCGCCCTGGCACTGGTCCCCTTTTTCGTTGGCCTTGGAATCGTCATCAATGGTCTCGCCTTCACCGTTCCGCGCAAGACGCTGGCCGATCGATCCGCAGATGCAGAGTCTCAACGTCAACTCGAAGCAGGTAACGACTACGCCTCAAGTCGAATCTCGATTGGCTCTCACACGACCAACGATTTGCGGGAACCGGAGCTGATTGCGGTGCGTCCTTCCGTTCCTTCAGTTACTGAACACACTACACACCATCTCAAGCAGTCCTGACTGCAGCGCAATCGTGACTGGCGCGCAACCGTCCCGGTTGCGTTTTAGTTTACGCAAGCAGCAACCGGGACGGTTGCGCTCCAGTCGTTGCACTGCAGTCTTAGTTGGTGAAGTCGCGAATATCGCTGAACGGAGTTTCCGCGTTCGTGAAGTCTGGGCGGTAGTAATAGGCGGCGCCGTCAAACTCCTGCGTCCACCCTTCTTCCATTCCCAATTCTTCGAGCGCGGTGAGCGCGCGCAACCACTCGTTCTCATTGATTCGTCGTGAGAGCAGGATGTGACGTTTGCTGGTCGCAGCCTGATGCGTCGGGTAGTACTGCGCCATCAGTGAGATTGCGACGCGCGGACTCAGCGTATCTCTGATCCACTCCAGCGATTCGCGTATGCCGCCGATATCGTTCGGCAACACCAACAGGCGAATGATAAGACCGCGTTGTAACAGGCCGTTCTCATCGAACACGAGCTCATCGCCGGCCTGGCGAAACATCTCAGCGATCGCCGCCCGCGCGTGTTGCTTGTAAGCCGGAACCTTTGAGTAGAGATAACCTGCTTCGTCTTCCGCATACTTCAGGTCGGGCAGGTAGACGCCGACGATTCCTTCAAGCTGACGTAAAACTTCGACCGAGTCGTAAGCGTTGGTGTTGTAAACAATGGGCAAATTCAGACCCGACTGCGCGGCCAGCAGAATCGAACGGGCCATTTGCGGCGCGAAGTGCGTCGGCGAAACGAAATTGATGTTATGGCAACCGCGCGACTGAAGTTCGAGCATGATCTCGGCGAGGCGCTTGTGAGTTATTTCATTTTTTAACTGCTCTTTGTGCGTTTGCGAGATTTGAAAGTTCTGGCAATAGACGCAGCGCAGGTTGCAGTTGCCGAAGAAAATATTTCCCGCGCCGCGAGTCCCGACGAGAACGGGCTCTTCGCCAAAGTGTGCCGTGTAAGACGAAACGATCGGCAGCCGGCCGGAGTAACAGGCTGCGATGTCGTTTTGCAAACGGTTGTTCAGACAATCGCGCGGACAAACGGTGCAGCGTTCCAGCAAGGCTTCGAGCGCAGCCACACGCCGTGCCAACTCGCCCGACTCGAGCAGGTCTAAATATCCAGGTTGGTGTTGCTGATCGGCCATCTGTTTTTACTGTTTGCGACTGCGAAAGTGAACGAAGTGTGGTTTGTGATGCTCGACCAGGTCCGCGGGCGTCACCCTGGTCGTGAGCCGCCACACGAAATCCATTTCAGCGTGAATGGTGCTGAGCGCGAGCCGGGCTTCAAAGATGAGCAGCATGCTTCCGTAAAAAAGAAAGCACGCGCCGAGCAGTCCCACAATGACCGGCACGTAGTTGTAAACCGGATACCGCGGCACGAACGCGACGATACCGATGGCCACGCTCGTCGCCACAAACATTCCGGTCGCCAGATAAAAAGCCACCATCGAGCGTTGCAGGATGCGCGCCCGGCTCGTCAGTTTGTCCAACTGCGCGAAGATGATGCCCTGCCGTTCCTTGGTGTCAGCTGAGTTCGTGCGCGCGAGCTCCTCGAGTTTGTCAGCTAACGCGCGCACGCGATCGACAACTCTACCGAGGCGAGACGAAGTCGACAGAATCATGCTGCCGCAAGCCGAGATCAAGACTGCGGGCGTAATCATCGCCGTCAGCACGGCAACCGCTGAAGACATCGCGTCCACTGAAGACCAAAACTATCCCCGTCGTCTCGAGCGGCGGCGCTTAACGGCAGGTTTCTGCGTTGCGGGAGGCGGCACAGTTACATTGGCTTCCTCCTTCTTGGGCCGCATTTGTTGCTTGATTAAGTCCAGCACCATCTGTTGCGGAAAATCCGCGCGCAGCAGGACTTCATCGCCTTCGGCAGTAATCGAAAAACCCTTGATAAGCGTTTGCACGGTGGGGTCGGGAATCGACTTACTCATGTACTGAAACAAGCCCGTGTAAAGATTCGCGAAGATGCGGGCAGTGTCGGGGTTGTCGGCGTTCGAGACGCCACGAAACATGAAGTTGGTCGCATCCATCGTCAGCGCACTGTAAAAGTCACCGATTCGCGAATCGCAGCGGGGTGTGCGGGGCGTAGTTTCAGTGCCGAGCATCCCGAAGCTTTTCGCGAACGAACCCCACGGCGACCCCGCGATGCTCATCAGCGCATTCGGATCGCGCACGAGCGAATTCAAAGCCTCTGTGCTGATGCGGCCGCGGCCGTCGCCGGCATCAATCGCCGAACGCAAATAGCCGGGCGTGCCGGCGGCGATCGTGTTGGCGTTGAGCGAGACGACGCCCATCTCAACAAAGTATTTGAGCAGCGGGTTCTTCTCTGATTCCTTTGCGAGGGGCTCAATCGTCATCAGGCCCAAAGTCTTGCCGCCATAAGTCTCGTCGCGAAGCTTGCCCTGCGACGCCATGCGCGCCATGCCCATCAGCGAATCAGCATTGAAGTCTCCGCCGCTCACTACCATGAATTCGGGCGGCTGAAAATTCAGATCCGCGGTTGGCTTTCGGAAGCGGACGGCGATTACCACGTACTGAATATGCGTCGGGTCAACGCCCGCATGCTGTTTTGCGTCTGCAAAACTTTTGCGCATGTTCTCGAGGTCAGCCGGTGGCAGAAACTTTGGCAAGGCGTCATTGAGAATGCGCTGCGGATTAACGTAAATCAGCATGTCCGCTTCCGGGAGGTTCGCAAGCGCACTGGCCATTGCCTGACTGGCAGGCGAAAGTGCTGAGGTGGTCGAAACGTTGCCGCTGGAATCGGTGGCGACCAATTGAGCGTTCGCATGTTCGGTTAGAGTTTGCGCCTGAACGCCCAGAGAAATTGCCGCCAACAACACCAGCACCGTTACTAGGGAGCTAAAAATTTTTTGCACAGCCGAGGCCTCCGTTAGAGTTTGAGTGACTTTAGTTTCTGAAGAATCGTTAACCGCACGCATGTTACACCCAGTCGAGTGTTGGCACGGTAAACTCGTCGCGCACGTTCCCGGTATTTAGAGTCGACGCGGGCTCGAAGAGTAGAACCTCACACTCTTCATCTGCAACTGGCCGGTGCTCGACTCCACGCGGGACGATAATAAACTCACCGGCTTCGATCCACACATCACGTTGTTGCTCGGTTGAGCCGGAAGTTTCGCTAGTCGGCTCGCGAAACTCCATTTTGAACTTGCCCTTGACGACCAGGAATAGCTCGTCTTCGTTGTCGTGATGGTGCCAGGTGAATGGTCCCTGAAACTTAACCAACTTGACGAACTGGCCATTCAATTCGCCCGCAATGCGCGGGTTCCAGTGGTCATTGATGAGTGAAAATTTTTCGCGAAGATTAACTAATTTCATGCCGTTCAAGTTTGCGATTGAAGAGCGGGGGCAGGCCCCCTTCCCAACCCCGAGCTGAATAAACGTTTTGGTCTAATCATCGGTGAAGGCTTTCAATGAAGCGATCTGCGACAAGTTCAAAAACCTCAGGGTCAGGATAAGGGCCTGCCCCGCTCTGTCAATTGCGAAAGATTTCATCGAGCAAACGCGCCAGGCGAAATCCGCCCTTCGCCAATTGTTGTCGCACAAGTTCTCGATTGAGTGTCTCGTAGTTCGCCGGTCTCGTTACGTCATAAACAATGTCTGTTACCTGCACGCCATCCTTCATTACCGGCTTACCATCGCGCGTGGTCACGTTAATCGTGCGTTGGCCGGTGATGACCAAGCCGCGGTAGGTGTGATCTCGCGATTGCCTCAGTGTGTCGTTGGCAAACTGCGCAGCCCAGCCGCTAAGCGGACCGCGCGGGTTCCAGCTCATTTGCGGGCGCACGGTTGTTTTTAGAAACAACCCGAGGTCATCCGCCGTAGGCTTGTTCGTTGACTGCATTAACAGAGTAACTAAATCAAAGTCCCAGTAGCCATGCAGCTTCTTTTTATCGCCATCAATAATTAACTGGTTGGCGCCGTTGTCGCTCGGCAGGTTCTTGCGTTTGACGATGACGGGATTACGCTGAATAAAAAACTTTCCCGTCACCGGGTCTTGATCGATAAAGCCGCAGCCGATGTGCAACGGTTGGTGCATGTCGCCAAGAAAATGAACGATGAGCTTCAAGGCGTTGCGTTGGCTTAACGGATGGTTGGGATCCGGATGCCCCTGTAACGTGCGAATGCTTATATTCAACATGTGGACGACATCGTTTTCCGGCGTGAAGTCCGGGCAGGCCTGGTAGCTCTTGCAGTTAAGCGGTAGATCGTCGTAATGCCATTCGCGATTCTTCTCGTTGTGAGCGATGTCCATCAGAAACTCATTGGTATCGGGATCCGGATCCGGTTTTCCCATTCGTTCCTTGACGGTGTCGGCCCAGCTGGCGATGTTTGCCAGCGTTTCCCCCGGCTTCAAAATCTGAGCAATGCGCTGGGCGGTGTGCGGCTTAATGCGGAGCGAGGCAATCTTGCCCACTGTTTGATGGCCATTGTCGCCCCAGGCGAACACCGGTGCAGCGGTCGTAAACAAAATGCTCGCGCTTAACAGAAGTGCGGACAGTTTCTTCATGTGTCATTCCCCGGACGTTGATTTGTACGAAAGCGTTAGGAGAGCCTGATGTGAATTCAGGACCTTAGGATAACCGCCGCTGGTTTTATGTCAATGCGCAGACGCCTAAATCCGCAGCGAGCGAGATATGCGTGCAAGCGTTTCGCGACCGGGTGGCATTTCGGATAAGCTGAACATCAAAACGGAAACAGGAACCAAGAGGCTCAAGTGCTTAACTTTGCGATTCAGACTGCCCGTGACGCGGGCGCTATTCTGGCCGATCGACTCGGACGCGCTCAAGTTTCAAACAAAGGCGACATCGACCTGGTGACCGAAGCCGATCTGGCTGCAGAAAAGCTGATCATTGAGCGCATCAGATCTCATTATCCGCGACACGCAATTCTCGCGGAGGAGTCTGGCGCCAGCGAGGAATTAAACGAGGGCAAAAGCGAGTGGAAGTGGATCATCGATCCACTCGACGGCACCACGAATTACGCGCATGGCTATCCGTGCTTTTGCGTTTCGATTGGCCTGGAGCGCGCGGGCGTTGTCGAAGTCGGGGTTATCTACGACCCCACTCGCGACGAGCTGTTTGCCGCGGAACGCGGTCAGGGAGCGACGTTGAATGGGCGCCGGATACGCGTGTCGGACGTCGCCGATTTGAATCAGGCGATGCTCTGTACTGGATTTCCTTACAACGTTCGCGAGCGGCCAAATTTCGCACGCGACTTTGCGAACTTCACGATGGAAGCGCAGGCGGTGAGACGCGACGGTTCGGCAGCAATCGATCTGGCGTATCTCGCGTGTGGCCGCTTCGACGGATTTTGGGAAGATGGACTAAACGCCTGGGACGTCGCCGCCGGTCTGTTGTTAATCGAGGAAGCAGGTGGGCAAATTACTGACTTCAACGGCAGGCCGATCGACATTTACGAGGCGAAGGTGCTGGCAAGCAACGGGTTGATTCATGACGCGATGAGGCGCGTGCTCGGCACGTGACGACTGGAGCGCAACCGACCCGGTTGCTGCCCTGGCTAAACTAAGACGCAAGCGGGACGCTTGCGCTCCAGTCACATCACAGCGCGGAGCGGATAATCGCTGCCAGCCGCTCAGTCTCGCGTCGCGCGCATTCACGTGTCTCTTCACCGGGTTGTTGCGCGACGTGAATGACCGGGTGATAAATGATTTCGACTTTGCCCGGGCGGGGTAACAATTTGTTCGACCCCCAGGCTTTGTTGGCACCGCGAACCGTCACCGGCAGAATCGGCACACCTGCCTCGAGCGCCATACGCACCGCGCCGCCTTTCATGCGAATCATCGAACCGTCCGGCAAGCCTCGTCCGCCTTCAGGAAAGATCACCACCACACCCCCATCGCGCAGCCACGTAAGCGACCGCCGAATTGCAGCCGGATCACTTCCCGCGACCTGCAATGGCCAGGCGCCCAGCATCTCTATTCCTTTGCCGACCAGCGGCCACGAAAACGCTTCGCTCCACGCTAAAAAACGGACCGGCCGCTTAACTGGTATGGCCAGCCAAAACGGATCACCGTAGCTTTGGTGGTTCGCGGCGATTATCAGCCCGCCGGTTTGCGGAATGTTTTCTATCCCGCGGTGTTCCAGTTTCCAATACAGACGGCTGCCAAACTGGATGATCGGGCGCATCGAGTTGATCGCCCACTGCGGTAAAGCCGCCTCGGTGCGTTTCGATCCCGACAGCGGTTTGTCGTTTGATTTTGTTTCCGAATTGCTCACGTGAACAGGAAGGTTATGACAGAGGCAGGCGTTTGGCGGCAAGTACGGACGCGAAGACTATAGCGGCCACTCACGATCGATAAATTCGACGTGGATGCGCGGGACGCCGGCCGCTCCCATGCTGGATCCGCGCACGGCTGCATACACACTGAGCTTGTATTGTTCGCTGGAGAGCCTAACGAAACGACCGACCGGCAAGTTTAGCGTGGTGTAAATGGCGGCGCCTTTCTGGCTGATATTTTCCGTCACCGTCTGCTCGCTAAATTCTACTTCGCCTTTTTCGTTCAAGGTCTGCAGCAACATGTCCACCGGAATGTTGTGCCTGGTGTGCGTGCGATTGTCTGAGGTAGACATCTCAACCGGAACCCACTCTTCAACGGTGGTTAGCTGACCGGTGAACGCGCTGATCTCGTAACGCTTTGAGGGATCAGCATCGTAACTGCGCGGCGGTTGTTTTCCAATGAAAGCGCCGCCGACCTCAAAGCTCGCCGGCGCGCCGGCGGCGGTTGTAGCAGTGCGGATGTATCGCACCACGGCCCAAACGCGATATTGATCTTCAACATGATCGAAAACGCGCAGCTGCCGCGGCATAGGGATGGTCATGTGCACCAGCCGTCCCTTTTCCACCGGGCGCTTTAAAGTGAAACCGGCCCCGAAAGGCGTCACGTCGGTAAGCCGCGTGATTTCGGTCCACTCCAGGTCGACTGTTTCCCGGCAGCGCACGCGCACCGGTAATTGCAGCTCCAACCGTTCCCGAATGCGTTTCCAGGTTCGCTGTTCTGCCATCTTTATGGGTTCGAAATTTCGCGCCACAAATCAGCACGGGGATTGCCGATTTCCGTAGCTATCCGGGCGGATTTGCCTGATACCCCTTGTGCAGCCGAAGATGTTGATTTTACTAGGGTTTTGGCAGGTATTGCGGTTGCCAAAACCGGCTCATTCGGCTATAATTCGGCTTACTTTTTTGGTCACTAATTGAGCTTTAGAAAGCTCGCTTCAATCACAAAACTCGATCACAGAAACGTGGCAGTTAAGTCGTCGTTGCACCGGGTGCAATAGTTTAAGCAAAGCCTGACTGCGGGCGGATTGTACTGGAAAGGTCACTGGATGGAAACAACATCTGAGCACAAACCGATAAACATCGAAGACGAGATGCGGCGATCGTATCTGGATTATGCAATGTCCGTAATCATCGGACGTGCGCTTCCGGACGTGCGCGACGGGCTGAAGCCGGTCCACCGCCGCGTATTGTGGGCGATGCATGAACTCGGCAACACCTACAACAAGCCCTACAAGAAGAGCGCGCGCATCGTCGGCGACGTTATCGGTAAATACCATCCACACGGCGACACGGCGGTGTATGACACGATCGTTCGTCTCGCCCAGGATTTCTCGATGCGCTACCCGCTCATCGACGGGCAGGGAAACTTCGGTTCGGTCGACGGCGACGCGGCCGCTGCGATGCGTTACACGGAAATCCGCATGGCGCGCGTGGCCAACATCATGCTCGCCGATTTGGAAAAAGAGACGGTCGACTTCCAACCGAACTACGACGAGTCTCTGAGCGAGCCGAAGGTGATGCCGACGCGCATACCGAACCTGCTGATAAACGGTTCGGATGGCATCGCGGTCGGTATGGCGACCAAGATCGCGCCACATAACCTGACTGAAATTGTCGACGCGACTATCGCGCTGCTGCGCAATCCGAACATCGAGATCGAGTCTCTTCTGAAAATCGTAACCGGTCCCGACTTTCCCACCGGCGGTTTTATTTACGGTGGCGAGGAACTGAAACGTTCGTACCTGACGGGTCGCGGCATTATCCAGATGCGCGCGCGTGCCGGTATCGATCGCATTGGCCGCGGCACCCAGGAACGCGATGCGATCGTGATTACTGAAATCCCGTTCCAGGTAAATAAGGCGCGTTTGATTGAGCGGATTGCCGAGCTGATCAACGAGAAGAAACTGGACGGTGTTTCCGATCTGCGGGACGAATCAGACCGCAGCGGCATGCGCATCGTGGTTGAGCTGAAACGCGATGCCGTCCCCCAAATCGTCCTCAACAAGCTCTACAAGCTGACGCCCATGCAGTCGTCGTTTGGCGTCATCAATCTGGCTATCGTCAATGGGCAGCCGCGAGTTTTGAACCTCAAGCAGATGCTCGAGTGCTTCATAGACTTTCGCCGCGAGGTGGTGCGCCGGCGCACGGAATACGATCTGCGCAAGGCCCGGGCGCGCGCTCATATTCTCGAAGGACTTACGAAAGCGATCGATGCGCTCGATTTCATCGTCACGTTGATCCGCAATTCGCGTTCTGTCGACGAGGCCCGCCAATGGCTGACCGGGCAGATGAAAACTACGAGCGAGGTAAAAACCTGGAAAGGAATTCCAGCCGACACATCGCTCAAGAGCTATTTGCCGAAGCTGCAGAAGGCGATGGAGCGGCTCGCGTTTTCTGAAATCCAGGCGCAGGCGATACTCGATCTGCAGTTGCGTCGTCTGTCAGCGTTGGAACGTCAAAAGATTACCGACGAGTACGAAGGCATCATCAAGTTGATCGCCGAACTGGAGGAAATCCTTGCCAACGAGACTTCGCTGCGGCGCGTGATTGGGAATGAACTCGAAGAGGTCAAGAAGGAGTTTGGCGACAAACGCCGCACCGAGATCGTCGAGGAAGGAATTGAATACTCGATCGAGGATTTGATTGCCGACGAAGACGTAGCAATCACCGTTACCAATAGCGGCTACATCAAACGCACACCGGTCACTACTTATCAGCGACAGGGCCGTGGCGGTAAGGGCCGGTTCGGCGCGGCCGCCAAAGGCAGCGATTACGTCGAACACCTGTTCATAGCGTCGACGCATGCCTACATCATGATCTTTACTGACGACGGCATGGTCTACAAGCTGAAGGTGCACGAAGTGCCGGACGCAGCGGCATCGGCGCGCGGCAAAGCGGTAGTGAACCTGATTAACATCCCGTCGGATCGCAAACTCGCTGGCGTCGTGCCGGTGCGCGACTTCGCGGAAGGCCGTTACGTCGTGATGGTCACTCGCAAGGGCGTTATCAAGAAGACGTCGTTGGCCGATTTCCAGAATATTCGCTCCAACGGCATCATCGCGATTAACGTGGACGACGGCGACGAGCTGCTCGATGTTGTCTTAACCGACGGCACCAAACGCATCTTCATCGCCACGCGTGATGGTCTCGCGATTCGCTTTGA
The DNA here is from genome assembly GCA_046732775.1 of Acidobacteriota bacterium. GTDB lineage: Bacteria > Acidobacteriota > Blastocatellia > Pyrinomonadales > Pyrinomonadaceae > PSRF01. The sequence goes on along the minus strand of JBKPNP010000852.1, from coordinate 7,075 downwards.
CGAGAAGAACGTGCGACCGATGGGTCGCGCGACGCGCGGGGTACGGGGGATCGATCTACGTGCGGACGATTACGTCGTCTCGGTTTGTCCTGTGTCGGCTGACGATTCCGAGAAGATGCTGTCGGTTTCTGAACTTGGCTACGGCAAGCAGACTCCGATCACGACTTACCGTTTGCAATCACGTGGCGGCAAGGGCGTCATCAACATGAAGACGACCGACAAGACCGGTAAAGTGGTCGCCGTATTTCCGGTTGACGCTGAATCTGAAATCATGATCATTACGCAGCAGGCCAAGCTGATCCGGCTTGAAGCCGGCCATATTCGCAAAACCGGCCGCAGCGCGCAGGGCGTCAGGTTAATAAAGACTGACGAAGGCGATCGCGTAACCAGCGCCTCGCTGGTTGAGGCTTCGGCAGAAGAAGAGTCGGAAGAAACGCCGGCGTAGGTTTATCGGCTATCCAGCCCGCGAAGCGGGCGTTAGCATAAAGCCTGGGGCGTTAGCCCCAGGAATAAATGGCGTTAGTTCGCCCAGCCCGCGAAGCGGGCGTTAGCACCTATGATGGGCCTGTTTATGAGGCATTTTTCGCCATAATATTTCATCCGCCCGCGCTGTCGCCCGCGCCGCGGGCTTGCGAGGGATTTACGGCGCGATCCTGGGGCTAACGCCCCAGGTTTTATGCTATCGCCCGCTTCGCGGGCTGAACGAGTCAAGTATCTGAAGCCCCTCCCCAACGAGAAGGGCAATCTGTTGAGTTCACACGATGCGTCAAGTATGTTATTGCTGAAGTAAGAGGCAGTCTCCCCGCGTAATTGTTTCCTTTCTAAATTCGCAAAGGCATCCAAATGCAGTTCTGCAAACGCGCGTTAGCGAAGAGTCTGCTCCTCGTTCTCACCGTCGCTAATTTCGCGACCGCAAGCTATTCGCAGCAAACCGATCGCGTTCAGGATCGACCCGTTGACGTTATCCGCACCAGCACCGAGTTGGTGCAGACTGAAGTCATGGTCTTTGATCGCCACGGCCATTTCGTAACCGGCCTGAAGCCTGAAGAGTTTGAGCTGACTCTCAACGGTGCGAAACAGCAGATATCCTTTTTTGAGAGTGTGGCCACTGGCAGTCAGATCGAAGCAGCACAACTCGCAGCCGCCCGCGGCGTCCAACCGGTGAAGAAGGAGCGCCGGAAGGTTGCAGTGCTTCCTGAAGACGATCGTGGCCGCGTGCTCTTCTTCTTTATTGACGATCTCCATACCGGCCCCGCCAGTCTCTCTCGCGCCAAGAAAGCTTTGACGCATTTCATCGACGATCAGATGAACCCAAACGATCAGGTAGCGATCGTTTCCACCAGTGGCCAGGTGGGATTCTTGCAACAGCTGACGGACAATCCGGCGGTTTTGCGTGCTGCCATCAGCCGGCTCAACAACAAGCAGGTGAAGGACGGCTATCCCGGCAAAACTCAAATCAGCGATTACATGGCCAGCCAGATCGAGGACTACAAGAACCGTCAGCTGCTTGCGTATCTGATGGAGGCCACCAAAGTTGAACAGCAGATGGGTCCGGGGATACGCCATGGGGATCATCGTCCCGCAGCCAGCTACTCCTCATTGCCGTTTATCGAGAACCGCATCAACCAGATCAATACTCAGGCACGGCTCGCCACGCTCAGCACACTCGATGCTCTCAAAGGCCTGATGCTTTCATCGTCTGTCTTGCCGGGACGCAAGGTCGTCTTCTTTCTGTCCGATGGCTTTATCGTCAATGAGCGCAAGAGCGGAGTTCTGGAAGCGTTGGCAGCGGTGACCGAAGCCGCCAAACAATCAGGGGTGGTCGTTTACACGATGGATGCCCGTGGCACTTCGTTCAACACCGGTTCGTCGGTCGATGTCAGCAGCAATGATTTCGCGGACTTCTCAAATCGCAAGATTGGTTTGTCGGGTGAGATCGCGGCCACGCAGGAACCACTCAAGCGCATCGCTGAAGAAACTGGTGGCCGCGCGATTATCAATTCGAACGCAATCGGCGATGGCATTGTGCAGGCGATCCGCGAAACTTCTGAATACTACCTGCTGGCCTGGCGGCCGGATTCGGAGGAACAGCGAGGGGCGAAGCAGCGTCTCGAAGTAACTATAAAAGGCCGGCCGGAGCTGCAAGTGCGTCTGCGAAATAATCTGCTGCGCTCACCCGCGCCCGTGGCCAAAGCGGAAAACCACGGAGCGCCGAAGTCTGCTGCTGCAGCAACGTCCGGACCGGCAGCTGCGCCCGTGAAGCACGATCTGGTAGAGACTTTAAGTTCGCTTTATCCGGAAAAGACGATCCCGGTATCGCTGTCGGTCGGTTACGTTCACGCCGCCGATGCCGGCCCGGTGCTCAAGCTCTCAATGCAGATCGATCGCGAGTCGCTCAGATTGGAACCCGATGTAAAGAAAGCGGAGTTGGATGTAATCGGAGTTGCTGTCGACGATCGCGGGCAGGTAGCGAGTTTCAAGCAGGTTCTTAGCGTGCCGGCCCAGATCTCCGAGTTTGACCAGCGCGTGACCTGGAATCAGCAACTGAGCGTGAAGCCTGGCCTCTACCAGGTGCGCGTTGCCGTGGGCGAGCGGGGTAGTGGCCGTGCCGGCAGCGCGATTCAATGGATTGAAGTTCCTGACCTGGCTTCAGCGTTCGAACTCAGCAGCGTCTTTCTGGGGGAACGTAAAGCCGATTTGCCGGCAGGCAACGGGGGAACGCCGGCGCCGGTGACCGTCGATGTGGATCACCATTTTGCGCGAGGCTCGGCACTACGGTTTCAAACTTACGTGTACAACGCGTCTTCCGGTCCTCAGGGCCCGCAGGTAGCCGTCGAAGCAACGGTGCTTCGTAACCGGCAGCGGGTGTTAAGTGTGCCGGCGAAGGTACCGGTAACGAATGAAACGGCGAGACTGCCGTTTTGGTCTGAGCTTGCCTTAAAGGATTTGCAACCCGGCCATTATGTTTTGCTGTTGACTGCTACTGACCAGGTTGCGAATCACACGGCATCGCAGCGGATCAGCTTCGTGGTTGATTGAGCATTTACTGCTTCGCACGATCCGCTTCGCCTTCGACCCACACTTCACCGTCTGTGAAGATTTCTTTCTTCCAGATCGGCACCGTGCGTTTGAGTTCCCTGATCGCCCACTCGCAGGCCTCAAACGCCGCACGGCGGTGTGGCGCACTGACTGCAATCACCACACTCGTTTCACCGATTTCCAGCTTGCCGGTGCGGTGAACGATGCCTATGTGTGCAATCTCAAAACGGTCTAACGCCTGATTGCCCAGCCGCTCCAATTCGCGTTGCGCCATTGGTTCGTAAGCTTCGTACACGAGGTAAAGCGTGCGACGGCCGCGCGTCCACTCTCTTGCATAACCGTCGAGCGTGACGGTGGCGCCGCACTCCGGCAGTACAACTCGACGAGCTACGGCGCCGACGTCGATTTCGGAAGTGGTAAGTTCGAAGAAGCTGTTGCTGAGAACGCGATCGGGATCGGTATCAGTTTCTGAAGCGCCGCCGCTAACCGGCGGGAAGATCGCGAGTTCGTCTCCGGCTGCGAGAGCGTGATCGGGCGTTGCGTATTCCTGGTTGATTGCAAATAAGAGTGAGCGCCCAAAGCGATTCAAATCGGGGAACGTTGCCACCAGGCGCTTGAAGGCTGCCTCCAGGGTTGAGCCGACGGGCACCTTAAATTCGATCTCACTTTGGCCAATCGCGTCGCGCGCGGCGCCAAAGAACAGCACGTTGACTGTGATTTCGTTTTCAAGTGACTCAGCCATCGTGAAACTGCTTCGGTTTGGACAGACTACTCCAATTCAATCTTCCTGCCGCTGTGCCCATTTCCTTTTGCGAGATCGTGCACGCGCGCTCGTTCTTCATAACCCGGAAGCGCTTCGTTCAGGATGTTATGCAGTTGCCGCAACCGTTCAGTAGTTGACGGCAATTCCAGCAAACCCTGTTTCACTTCGGCGTCGACGTCCATTGCCAGGGCCACGAGATAGGACAAGCGTTCCGGTTCCGTGCCGGCAATATCAGGCAACGCGGTGCGTTCGTTGTTGATGGTGCGAACAGCCTTGGCGATTCGCGCAAACTCCTCGGCCACCGTTTGCGATATTGTTTTCAACTTCTGTTGGTCTTCGTCCTCGTCCTCGAAGTAACTGACGCGTACTACAAAATATGGATCGCCTCGTTCGACGTAAGCCTCGATACGGTATCTGATGACTCCGAAAACCAGAATGTTTGAACGTCCATCAGGCAGCATCTGCACGTCACTTAATTTTGCGACGCAGCCGACCGTGCCGGTCGCCGGGCATTCGCCTTCGGAAGTCGTCGGATCGAAATAGGAAAGCCCAAACAGGCTATTGCCCAGCTGGATGTCTGTCAGCATTTGACGGTAGCGAGGCTCAAAAATGTGCAGCGGCTGGGGCAAGCCGGGAAACAAAACTACCGATAGGGGAAACAACGGCAATTCGTTTACGCCGCTCACGATATCTCTGGCTTCGCTCATTCGCTGATGATTGAAATCGGTTGGACCGAAATTACACTTTGCTCGGACTGATGATTAGGATGGAACGCTGCGCATTATCGCAGACGTGATGAGAGAAGTCAGTAAGGAGGGTGGCTGGAGCGCCCGCGGTCCGCCATTGAGCTAGCAGTCAGAGATCCAGGCAGTCCGCGGGGCCATCTGGCGCATCGTCGTTAACAGTTGTTCTGTATCGAAGGGCTTTGCCAGAAATCCATCGGCTCCGAGAGTGTTGCAGGCGCGACGCGTTTCCCTGGCGCTCGCCGACGTAATCACCAGCACCCGGGATCCAGGCAGGTGCATTTTGAGGTACTCGAGGACGCGCAGGCCGATTTCCGCCGATTCGGTAACCGGCGGCAAATGCAGATCAAGAATTGAAATTGCGGGCTCATACACCTGCGCGCGGCGCACCGCCGACTGCATGTCGTTCGCTGTGACGACGTCGTAGTCGTCGCTCAGCGTCCAAAAAAGCTGCTGAATGATCGCCTCGTCGTCGTCGACAATAAGTATTCGCGGCTTCATCACAATTGCTCCTTAAACCTTGTTCTATTCCTGCGTTTCGGAGCAATGCTCATTCCGCCACGAGTAGCTTGCGGAGTGTTGACGACTAAAAGAGATGAGATGGCTGCAAGACGTGTTGGAAGTGAGATCTCAACCGAACGGATATAGCGGTGTCTTCTTGAGTGGACTTGAAGGAAAGGATGGATGAGGCGGAACTAAAAGCAGAAGAACGTATTTTCCATTTGTCAGTTCAAATTTCTCATTTGTCATCGGTTTCCCGATTAGGTACTGGCAAGCGTTACTGCCGCTTGTTCTCGCCTCGTGCTCCGATTCTTCCACATGAGAAGTGATAATTTGAAATGACGAATGGAAAATGCTTAGGGTTTGTCGGGCGGAAAGTCTTTCTCGTCAATTTCGTCAATTACCTTCAGCTCCGCGCCGAATTTCTGATAACCGCGAAACCGAATTTCGTTTCGACTCTGTCGCGACATGCGAGCGTCGACTCGCGTGAGCAAAATCTCAGAATGTGTCGGCAGCAGGTATTTCGTTTCGCCGATAGTTACCCAGTCGTAGTCAATCAGACTGCTGGCCGCGGTGATCGGAAAGCCGGAGGGAATATCCGTGGCCACCTGTTCGAACCGCAGCACGCGATTGGTTTCGCGGTCAATCCAAACCCGCCCGCGCGAACCAACCGTTACGGCGGCCGCGTCTGCGCGCAGGTTCAGATTCGATAGCGGTTGTTCAATTTGATATTCGAACACGAGGGTGCGACGGCCGAGCACGATGTCGGTGTCAGCAAAATTGAAAACCGTCTTTGATTCAGGTTTGAAAACGTCGGCAACCGCGGAAATGTATTCAACTCCACTCGAGGTCGCGCCCGGCGCAACGTCTTTGCTGTAGTCACGCTTCTGCGTTGCTTCCTGGCCGAGCGGCATGCCGTTAACCGCCAGCACTTTATACTCCTCACCGGCGTTCGCGCGGTAACCGACTGCGATCGTCAGATTGTCCTGCGGAATCCAGTTGCTGGTGGTGCCGAATGCGTAAGAACGCCGGATCAATTGTTTGACAATGAAATCAGGCATTGAGGCCGCTGCCGCGAGAGTGGCGGTCCGCGTACGATCGAGAAGCGCCTGCGCCTCTGCGTCAGGCGGCCGGGCCGAAGCGGTCGGATTCACCCTTCTTCGTTCGGCTTCTTCCAGGGTGCGGCGCAGCAGCGGATCGCTGCCGCTCTTGGTGGCGACCAGCGAACGCATACCTTCAGTCAAGGGAAAGCCGATGCCCCGGTTACGAATTTCCAGTACGACCTCATCGCGTCGTTCCGGATGCTTCGGCAACTCATAAACAAGTGCGACGAGCTCAGGCTTGGTCAGCGGCTTCGGGTCACTCTGTGCAACACCTACGACGGAGGAGATGATAAAGACGAATAGAAACGGTATTAATTTGCGAATCATAGCTACTACAACGTAACCGCAAACTGTTAGTTTGCGAATTGGACGGCATCACGCACCCGCAAACTAACAGTTTGCTCTACAAAAAACGAAATCAGATAACCACGAAGGAATTCGATGTAGTTAAGCCCGGATAGTTGCCTTGCGCTGACCGAAGTCACAGGCAAAGTCGGGTAATTGCGTTCTGCAGCACGGTAACCGCGGTTTCAAGCTCCACCACGGGCACGTATTCCCCCGTGCGATGAGCTTCGCGAATGTCGCCGGGTCCGAGCACAACCGCATCGGCTCCTAATTGTGACATCTGCGCCGCTTCAGTCCCAAAAGCGACTGTTCCGGACGCGTTTCCGGTTAATTCCTCCAACAGCGTGACGATTTCCGCGTTGGCCGCCGTTTCGTAACCAGTGTCAGCGCGTGCGGCATCAACTTCACAGATGAATTGCGGGTCGTAACTTTTTTGCGCATTGATCGCTTCGTCGAGTAACTCCAGCAGCCGTTTGGGATCCTGACCAGGTATGGGTCGCCACTCGAGCGTAAAACGACACTCGCCGGCGATCACGTTCTTGGCCGTACCGCCGTTGACGATGCCGACGTTAAGCGTTGTG
>JBKPNP010000851.1:0-1380 GCA_046732775.1 Acidobacteriota bacterium | reverse complement strand
ATTTCTTTGCCACGCCGGTGGTTACCTGGGAAGCATATGAGTTTGCGCCGCCCGAAGAGATGCAGGTGATTGGAAAAATGAAGGGTGAAGGTATTGAAGTCGCGGACGCGGTAATCGACGGCCAGTAGCACAGGCATTCCTGCCTGTCTGTTTTAAGAGGACGAATTGATTCACAACCACGGGAGAAGCAGTTGGCAGAACGCGTAACAGCAGTTCACGAAGCGAGCCATCCGGCGCTGCAACACCATTTTGAGAATTTGGAGCAGCAGCGTGAGGCGGGCGCACTTGGCATGTGGGTCTTCCTGGTTACCGAAATAATGTTTTTCGGTGGGATGTTCCTTGCCTACACGCTTTATCGCTCGCAGTTTCCAGCGGCTTTTGCTTCAGCAAGTAATCACCTCGATCTGACGCTCGGCGCGGTCAACACCGTCGTGCTGATTCTCAGCAGCTTCACGATGGCCATGGCGGTTTACAGCGCCCAGGTAGGCAAGCAGCGAAACCTGATCGTCTGTTTAATCCTTACCATCATCCTCGGACTGACGTTCCTGGGTATCAAGGCAGTTGAGTATCACGACAAATACGAAGACAGTTTGATTCCCGGCAAGTTGATTCCCGGCCGGCCGTTTAATCCGGGAGTGCAGGAACACGGGGCGCCCGAGAACAAGCACAACCTGCATTTGCTGCCGGGCGCGACGGTGAAGAACGCCGAAATGTTTTACTGGATCTACTTCGCGATGACCGGCATGCACGCCGTGCACATGATCATCGGCGTCGGACTGCTATCAGTAATTCTGTTTTGGTCGTGGCGCGGTAAGTACGGACCTGAGTATCACAATCCGGTCGAGATTTCCGGGTTGTACTGGCACTTCGTCGATATCGTTTGGATTTTCCTGTTCCCGCTGCTGTACCTGTTGGGCCGGCATTTGGAACATATGTAGGACAGTCGTAACTGGTCGGTTCTTTCAGTTGTGAAGCAGAGGAAGTTTTCCATTTGGCATTTTTCATTTCTCATTTATCATCGCCGACTTTCTATGCGGCATGGCGCGGCAAATAGAAAATGAGAAATGGTGGATTCAAGTTTGAAGTGCAACTTTGAAATTAGTGGTTGAAGGCAAGCTGAGATAACGTAAGAGTGCTTTATCAACCGCCAAGTCAAAGAAGCACACAAATGAACTATAAGCAGCTTGCCCGTGAACAAAGATACCAGATATACGCGTTGAAAAAAGCCGGACAAAACCAGCCTCAGATCGCCGTGGTACTGGGATGCCATAAGAGCACCATCTCACGCGAGTTGCGACGCAACTGCGGGCAGAGAGGTTATTACCCTCGGTTAGCAGACCAGGCGGCCCGCAAGCGACACCGCGAAGCCTATCATCCGCG
>JBKPNP010000850.1:0-3392 GCA_046732775.1 Acidobacteriota bacterium | reverse complement strand
ACGAAAATGACGGCTGCGAAGAGCGTGGTTTGCCACAGGTGATCGCCGAAGCGCGGCCACCACCAGGCTGAAAGCGTCAGTATTGATTCGTAAAGCGCCTTCATTCGATTACTTTCCTGAACGAGGTTTCGAGTGTCTCTTCACTCTTGCGGGCGCAGCTTTGTCGTTTTCAACGCGGCCGATCATATTTTCAACTTCTCGAATATCGGCGAGTGTGAGTTGTCCGGTTTCGACCAACTGCGCCATCAGCGTGCGTGGAGAGCCGCCGAATAATTTCAGCAATTCATCGAGCAAACGGTTGTGCGTGGCTTTGCGGGAAACTACTGCTTCGAAGATGTGGGCGTTGCCAATTTTTTTGACCCGCCGCACGGCGCCCTTTTCCTCCAGGCGGTAGATGATGGTTTGGACAGTGGTATACGCAGGGCGCTTATGTTCGGGCAAATGCTCCTGAATTTCACGCACTGAAGCGCGTTCGAGCTCCCACACGGCACCCATTACCTCCAGCTCCAGACGCGTCAGCCTTACCGGTTTCTCTCTCGCCATCTCAACTCCTCTTACTACGAATGAGGTTGAAGCTACTACAACTGTGGGTGGCTGTCAACCTAAAGTTGTTATGAAGCAAAACGGCCAACCGATTTCTCGATTGGCCGCTGCTGTCTCTACACTGTTTGCGTTTCTAATCGTGAGAAGCTTTGCGTTTCAAGAGTGCCCAGCCCGTCGGCAACACGGCCGCCGCCAGGAAAATCTTAACGACATCTCCAACGAGGTGCGGAGCAACGCTGACCTTGAATGCGGCGATCGATTCGGTGTGCAGCAGAACTGAAAACCAGGCCCAGCCCGCCGCCAATATCAGAATCGATCCGACAGCCATTGCCGCGACTGCGGTGAAGAACCGCTTATCCCAGCCGTTTTCCGCAAAGGCTCCGGTGATGAATGCCGCCGCTGGAAATGCCAGCAGGTAACCACCGGTCGGGCCGAACAGATGAGCCAATCCGCCGTGGCCGCCGTAAAAGAACGGCAAGCCGACTGCGCCTTCAGCGAGGTAAACGATCATTGCCATTGCCCCGAGTCTCGATCCGAGCAGCGCGCCGGTGAGCAACACGGCAAACGTTTGGCCGGTGATCGGCACGGGCCCGATTGGGACGACGATCTGTGCGGCCAGCGCGGTTAGTAAACTAAAAACTACAGCCAGCGAAACGGAACGCGTCCAGTCGAGCGGCGCGAGGGCGGCGCTAACCAGAGTGTCAGGCGGTGTGTAGGCTTGGACTGAAGGATTCATGTGGCGGAGTTTAGAGTTTCAAGTTTCAAGTTTCAAGCGCGCCGAAACGGCGGTTTCGAGTTTTGAGTTTCGGGTTCCGAGTTCACGCAGCTCCCGACAACCGGATGGCCTTAACTCAAAACTCGAAACTCGGAACCCGAAACTTGTTTGTTAGTCGCGCGAAGTGGTGTCCGGCGCCAGATTCCCAATGCGCATCTTGTGGAACGAACGCCACACAAAAACCAGCGACGCGAGGAAGAACAATGCCGCCAACACGTGGCTGATCATCGGGCCATTCTCGCCAAACTGCCCGCGCGGATCGGCAATCGAAACGGCCAACTCCACCGCGAGCAAACCAAACAGCGTGGTGAATTTGATGACCGGGTTCAGGGCCACTGACGAGGTGTCCTTGAACGGATCGCCGACCGTGTCACCGACTACGGTCGCATCGTGCAGCGCCGTGCCCTTCTGTTTCAAATCGACTTCGACCACCTTCTTGGCGTTGTCCCAGGCGCCGCCGGCGTTAGCCATGAAGATCGCCTGATACAAGCCGAAGATTGCGATCGAAATCAGGTAACCGATGAAGAAGAACGGCTCCAGAAACGCGAACGCGAGGGTCGAGAAGAAGATCGTCAGGAAGATATTGAACATGCCCTTCTGCGCGTATTGCGTGCAGATTTGCACTACCTTCTTGCTGTCTTCGACCGAAGCCTTCTCGACGCCTTCCAAACGGATGTTGGCCTTGATGAACTCCACCGCGCGATAAGCGCCGGTTGTTACCGCCTGGATCGAGGCGCCAGTGAACCAGTAAATAACTGCGCCGCCGGTAATCAGTCCGAGCACGAACGGAGCGTGCAGCAGCGAGAGGCTCTCGGTATTCGTTGTCAGCCCGTTGGTGAGCGCCATCATGATCGAGAAGATCATGGTCGTCGCTCCCACTACAGCCGTACCGATGAGCACCGGTTTCGCCGTCGCCTTGAAGGTGTTGCCGGCCCCGTCATTTTCTTCCAGCAGATGTTTCGCGCGAGCAAAGTTGACGTTCATGTTGAAGTCACGTTTCACTTCGGCTTCGACGTCCGGCACTTGTTCGATCAGCGAGAGCTCGTAAACGGATTGCGCGTTGTCAGTAACCGGCCCATATGAGTCGACCGCAATCGTCACCGGGCCCATTCCCAAAAAGCCGAACGCGACCAGACCGAAGGCGAACACCGGCGCCGCCACCATCAGCGACTCGAGACCCATGGTGCTGAAGTAGTAAGCAATCGACATCAGGAACACGATGCTGACTCCCAGCCAGTAAGCCGAGAAGTTGCCCGCCACCAGACCGGAAAGAATATTTAAAGAAGCGCCACCCTCGCGCGAGGACGTCACAACTTCGCTGACGTGATGGGAGTTGGTGGAAGTGAACACCTTGACCAGCTCAGGAATGATCGCGCCGGCGAGCGTGCCGCAGGAGATGATGGTGGAGAGTTTCCACCACAATGTTGTGTCGCCGCCGAGCGAAGGAATGGTCAGGTAAGAGATGACAAACGTGACAATCACCGAGAGGATCGAGGTGATCCAGACGAGCGAAGTCAGCGGTGCTTCGAAGTTCATCTGGTCCGCTTTGACGTAACGCGCTTTGGCGATCGCGTCGTTGATGAAATAAGAGGCCGCGCTGGCAATGATCATCATCACGCGCATCACGAAGATCCAAACCAGCAACTGCACCTGCACGGTTTCGCCGCGCACGCCCAGCAGGATGAAGGTGATTAACGCGACGCCGGTAACACCGTAAGTTTCAAAACCGTCAGCGCTTGGTCCGACCGAGTCGCCGGCGTTGTCGCCAGTGCAGTCCGCGATGACGCCGGGGTTACGCGCGTCGTCTTCTTTGATCTTGAAGACGATCTTCATCAAGTCAGAACCGATGTCGGCAATCTTCGTGAAGATGCCGCCGGCGATGCGCAGCGCCGCAGCACCTAACGACTCACCGATTGCGAAACCGATGAAACACGGACCCGCGTAATCGCCGGGAATGAAAAGCAGGATGCACAGCATAATCAGCAGCTCAACGCTGATCAGCATCATGCCGATGCTCATGCCGGCTTTCAGTGGGATTGCATAAAGCGGAAACGGCTTGCCTTCGAGACTGGCG
>JBKPNP010000849.1:0-5055 GCA_046732775.1 Acidobacteriota bacterium | reverse complement strand
GCAATAAACTTGACGGGCACGCGCGCGAAGATCGTGGTGCCTTCATTCGGTTTGGATTCGATTTCGAGCGTGCCGCCCACCAGCACGGCGCGCTCGCGCATCCCGATCAAACCCATCCCCTTATCGAGGTCACCGGTGGCTTTTTTCACGTCAAAGCCGAGGCCGTCATCTTCGACGATCAACACTACCTGATGGTCACGGCGTTCGAGCAAGACGTCGACGCGCGTTGCCCGTGCATACTTCATCGTGTTGTTAAGCGCTTCCTGCGTGATGCGATAAAGATTGGTTTCAGTTTCCGGCGGTAGACGCTCCTTATCGAGTCCGGCGCTGTGAAACTGCGTTTCCACGCCCGAATGCTTCGACCATTGGCTCACGTAATTGCCTATGGCTTCAGCGAGACCAATGTCGTCGAGCGCCGCCGGACGGAGTTCCCAGGCGAGGAAATCCACGTCAGCGTCAAGCCGCTCGGCAAGTGTTTTCGTTTGGGCAACTTTTCCACGCACGCCTTCGTCGTCGGGACACGCCTGATCAATTGCTTCAAGATTCAGTCGCAGCGCGGTCATTTGCTGACCCAGTTGATCGTGGATGTCGCGGGCGATGCGCCGGCGTTCATCCTCCTGCGCGCGCACAATCTGGCGCAACAGGCGGACGCGTTCTTTTTCGGTTTGAATGCGTTCGGAGATTTCACCGCGCAACGATTCGTTGACCTTCGCGAGATCGAAAGTACGCTCGCGCACCCTCGCCTCGAGTTCGTCATGGGCATTACGCAACTCTTCCTGCGCGCGTCGTTGCTCGGTCAAATCACGCGCAATCTTTACGTAGCCCGTCACCTTGCCCTCGGCGTCGCGCAGGGGTGAGAGCACGCCGCTAACGTAAAAACGCTCGCCGTCTTTGCGCACGTGCCAGCGTTCGTCTGCGGCTCGTCCTTTAGTTCGCGCCGTTTCCATCTCCTGCGCCGGAACCTCGCGCTGCCGATCTTCCGGCGTAAAGATTATGGCGGCACTCTGGCCCAGAACTTCCTGGTCGCGGTAACCGAAAATACGCTCAGCGCCTGTATTCCAGCCTTCGATGCACCCTTCGTGATCGAGCATTAAGATCGCGTAGTCTTCCACGCTATCCATCATCAAGCGCAGCCGCGCATCGGATTCGCGAAAACCTCTCTCAGTACGCCTGGCGTCAGTTATGTCGATTCCCATGCCGACGATAAAGCGCCGCCCGTCCCTTAGTCGCCCGGGTGAGGAGGCGCTAAAGCTCCAATAGCGGACACTGCCATCGCGGGTGCGAAACGGAAAATCAACATTCAACGATCGTTTGCTGCCTTTGAACAACTCATGCATATGCTGTCGCACCGCATCGGCGCCTTCGCCGAAAGCGCGCGTAAGCCAGGTCTCAATGGTCGGCAAATCTTCTCGGCCATAACCGGTGAGTTCCGTCCAAGTCTTACTGACCTGTAAAACTTCGCCGTCTTCAGCGTGCAGGATGATTGGGATCGGAGCGTCTTCGATGGAACGCCGAAACTGCGTCTCGCTTTCGCTCAGCAGCTGCTCGGCGCGGGCGCGGTCGGTCATGTTCACGAAGGAAACGACAACGCCACTAGTGCGATCGTCCGTGGTGCGGTACGGCGAAACCTGCATCAGAAAAAGGTTACCGTCCTTGTCCTTCACCGCGCGCTCGGTAGCGGTCGAGGTCTGCAGCACTTTATTGGCTTCCTCGATTAAGCGGTCGTCGACGAGCTTACTGGTGATGTCGGAAACGGCGCGCCCAACGTCGGCCGGGATCAGATTGAGCACTTCGCGTGCGGCCGACGTGAACAGCTTGACGCGCAGCTCGCGATCGAGAAAGACCGTGCCAATCTGGGTCGAGTTCATCAGGTTTCTAAAGTCGTCGTGAGAGTGGGCCAGTTCGTCGATTTTGACTTTTAACTCCTGATTGACAGTCGTCAGCTCCTCGTTGATCGACTGTAACTCTTCTTTCGAAGTCTCGAGTTCCTCGGCCGCGGCGCGCATTTCTTCATTCATCGCCTGCAATTCTTCATTGGAGGCTTTCAGCTCCTCGCGCTGCAGCTCATGGTGCTCGAGCGTTGCGTTCAATTGCGCCCTGAGCTCCAACAGCTCCCCTTCGAGGCGTCGCGCGAGGGGCTCATCTATTTCCGTAACGCGCGGCAGGTCAGTAGTGTTTGCCGCTTCCGGTGGTCGCGCATCTTCAAACAGCACGAGGAAGAACCCGCGGGCCCGATCCTCTTCGCTCAGCACCGGCCGCACCCGCACCTGTATGGTCTTTGTCTCAGCGCCTACCGTGAGCTCAACGCTGCTCGAGGCCACCGCCACCTTGTGCTGCGCCGCCTGGTAAAGGGAAGCGCGCAACTCCAGGCGAAGTTCCGGCCGCACGAGGGTCAACAGGTTTGTCGATGGTTCCCCGCCCTTCACTTGCATGAAGACCCCGGCACTCTCCGACATGTGCAGAATGTCATAGTCTTCGTTGACCACGACCGAAGGCGACGCATATTGCTCGAGCAGCCGTTGGTGAAGTTGAGCAAACGTCGGACGCGTCGCCGGTTGCGAGTCCGGCACGCGCGGCAGCTGGGGCAGCCTTCCGAGGCGCGCGGCCAGCGAACCATCGGGGACCGGAAAAACAAGACGCGTGTCGACGGCGCGACCGGCGTAAATGTGATGTTCTTTATTCACGACTGCATAGAGGTCGGCGGCGCCGTCAATCGATTCCGATGAGCCGAGCATCAAATAGCGGCCGGGGTTGAGCGCGAAGTGCAGCACGTCCATCACGCGGCGTTGGGCCGTGCGGTTGAGGTAGATCAGGAAATTGCGGCAGGTCGCCAGGTCCAGATGCGCAAACGGTGGATCCTTGAGAACGTTGTGAACGGCAAAAAGTACGCGCTCGCGGATTTCACCCTTCACGCGATAGCGCCCGTGTTCTTCGGTCATGAAGTAGCGGTTCAGGAGTTCGGGTGATACGTCGGCAGCGTCGTTGAGCGTGTAGCGGCCATCGCGCGCCCTGGCAATAGCTGATTCATCTATGTCCGTGGCGAAAACCTGTACTTGCGGCGACGACGGGCGCCTGGCGGCATACTCGCTCAACATCATCGCCACTGAGTAAGCTTCTTCCCCAGTCGCGCAGCCGACCACCCAGGCCCGCACTTGATCGTTTGCGCCCTTGCCTTCGAACAGCTTCGGAAGAATCTCGGCTTCCAGAGCCTTAAACGCTTCCGCGTCGCGAAAGAAGTTGGTCACGCTGATCAGCAAATCTTTGAGCAGCGCGGTCGCTTCAGCGGGTCGCTCGTGCATCAGCTGCGAATACGTGGTTAAGTCGGAAATCTCGTGAACGCCCATGCGGCGGGCGATGCGACGCCTGATCGTGGCAGTTTTGTAATTTGAAAAGTCGTGACCGGTGCGCACCCTCAGTTGTGTGAGGATGTCTCGCAGCGCGTTGGCGTCCGCTTCGTTTGGCTCCGGTGATTCCTCAACGGGAATGCGTTTTAGTTGTTCCCGATAAGCGATGATCTGCGCCGGAATGTCAGCTACCGGCAGTACGTAATCGACCAACCCCGTCTCCAGTGAATGACGCGGCATATCGTTGTATTCAGCTTCGCGCGGATCCTGCACGATGCAAAGACCGCCCATCTCTTTGACGAGCTTCATGCCCATCGAGCCGTTCGCGCCCGTGCCCGAGAGCACCACTGAGACAGCGCGCGGACCGTGAGACTCAGCGAGCGTGCGGAAGAAGATGTCGACGGGAGCACGACGCACCTCAGGGCTCGCCACGTTCAGAGGGTCGATGTGACCATCCATGATCTGCAGGCTGGTGTTTGGCGGGATTACGTAAACATGATTGGGCTCGACGCGTACGCGTTGTTCAACTCTTCTGACCGGAATAGAGGCTGCGCTCTGCAGCACTTCCGCGAGTTGGCTATCGTGATCCGGCGAGAGGTGCAAAATCACTACGTAGGCTATGCCGCTATCCGCGTCGACGTTTGCGAAAAAACTCCTGAGCGCCTGTATGCCGCCGGCGGAGGCGCCAATACCGACGACGAGGAAATTGTTTTCCGGGTCAGGCTGGGCTGGTTCGCCGCCGGGTACATCGTTGTTTGAATTTTCGTTCATGGAAGGCCTTTAATGCTTTGCCCGTAGAGCGACGGCGGTTAGTTTGCGGAGTAATAGTTTGCGGACCAAACGGGAGCAGTTCTTAGTCTGCGGAGCAGACGACAGCGTAAAGCCTGGGGGGTAAGCCCCAGGACACGTCCCAAAATTTTCAAACCAGAGCCCGCGTAAGCGGGCGCAAGACAGATAACAGCCCAAGGCTGACGCCCGCTATCGCGGGCTCCTGATTATTTACCGGCGGTTTCATGGGGCTTACGCCCCAGGCTTTACGCTTACACCCGCTTCGCGGGTTGAACCGTACGTTCGTCGCTTCGCAATTATCAATAATTTGATCGCTACACTTTGCCGTCCGGTCGTATGGGCGTATTGTAGGTTCATTCCCTGTTAACTAAAACCCCAAACCCTCCCTCTATCACCCGCAGGAGCCCTGGGTTCATGTCGAAAGACATCATTGTTATCGGAACGTCTGCCGGTGGCCTTGAGGCTTTGCGCGCCTTGGTCGGCACACTGCCGCGCGACTTGCCCGCCTCGCTGTTCGTCGTGATGCACACCTCGCCTGATTCACCGGCGATGCTGGCGGCCATACTCGATCGTCATGGAGAGTTAACCGCGGTCAGTCCCGAAGACGGTGAACCAATTCAACGCGGCTTCGTCTATGTGGCGCCGCCTGATCGCCACCTGCTGCTTGAGCCCGGCGTTGTGTGCCTCACACGCGGTCCTAAGGAAAATCGTTTCCGCCCGGCTATCGATCCGCTGTTTCGTTCCGCAGCCCAGACGTATGGGCCACGCGTGATCGGTGTAATTCTGACCGGCTATTTGGACGACGGAACCGCGGGACTCTGGACGGTGAAACAACTCGGAGGCACGGCGATCGTACAAGACCCGGCAGACGCGCTCGTCCCGTTCATGCCTCAAAACGCTTTGGATCACGTGAAGGTTGACT
>JBKPNP010000848.1:0-1882 GCA_046732775.1 Acidobacteriota bacterium | reverse complement strand
GAATGGATTAGACGCCGAATTCTGCAAGAGTGGATTCAATTGCGTGAAGTGAACCGAAGTCAGAGTCGTCGGACGTGCCCGCCTCCGCCAGCCACTTACGCAGCTGGCGCGCTTCGTCGATAGAGGCAATGCGGCAGGCGCCGGTCAGCGCGAGGGTTACGAGCGCGTCGGGTGCACCTCGCGTAACCAGTGCGGCTTGCAGCGCCGCTTGTTCGCGTAAATCTAAAGTTAACAGAAGCTTGATTTCCATGAGTGTCGCAGTCAATCGGCCGCGCTACATCGCATCAAGTGCCTGCGTAACATCCGCAATTATGTCGTCCGCCGCCTCGATACCGATCGCGAACCGGACTGTTGACGACGAAACCCCGGCCGCCCGCAATTGTTCCGCTGTGCAACTCGCGTGTGATGAATAAAGCGGATAGCTCGCCAGCGTTTCCACTCCGCCCAGCGACGTCGCCGCCCGCACCAGACGAAATGAATCGAATAGCTTTTCAACTTCCGCTTCACCGCCGACAACATCAATCGCGACCACGCCGCCGAACGCAGTCATTTGTTTTTTCGCGAGGCGGTGTCCCGGATCGTTTTCCAGTCCTGGGTAGTAAACCTGAGCGACTCCTGGATGCGTGGTGAGCGCCTGCGCCAGCAGTTGAGCGTTACGGGAAGATCGACGTACGCGCAGTTCAACTGTCTTCATGCCTCTGGACAACAGGTAGGCTGCCGCCGGATCGAGTGTCGTTCCCGTCATCATTGAGATTTGCCGCGCGCGGTCGACAAAGTCCTTGCTGCCGGCGATTGCTCCAGCCGTAAGGTCGGAATGGCCACCCAGATATTTGGTAGCGCTGTGCATCACGCCATCGACGCCATGTGCGAGGGGCTGCTGCAAAACAGGCGACGCGAAGGTGTTATCAATAATCGAAAACAGTCCAGCCGTTCTTGCGCAATCGGCGGCGAGCTGCAACTGCACAATCTTGTTAAGTGGGTTTGTCGGCGACTCAAACCAAAAGACGCGAGATGTGTCAGAAGCGAGTTCCGGCAGCCGCGGAATTTCATCGATCGCTATGAACCGCGAACGAATGCCGAAGCGGTTGAAAACCCTGGCCAGCATCTTGACCGTACCGCCGTAGATCGAATCCGTTGCGATTAATTCGTCACCCGCCGAACAAAGCGCTGTGATCGCGCAAAACGTTGCCGCCGATCCGGATGAGGTAACGAGGCAGGCTTCGGCGCCTTCGAGCGCAGCGATTTTACGCTCCGCTTCGGCGATGGTTGGATTCGAATAGCGCGAATAAAAATAGCTATCAGGCAATTCGCCGCGCGCGTAGCGTCGCATCTCGTCGAAGTTTTGCAGAGCGAAAGTTGAGGTGTGGAAAACAGGTGAAACTACCGCGCCAAACTGTTGTTCTTCAGTTCGCTCGCCGCCGTGCACCGCGATTGTTGCAAGCGTGCTCTTCGAATCCGAATCGTCTTGATTCATCACGAAATTCTGCGGAAGGATGTTTAGGACGGGCTTAGCTTAACAAATTCAAGGGTGACGTGACAGACATTTACTCGCGGGGTTATCAAAAGAAAAGGCCACCCTAGCGGGTGGCCCAATAACTCACGTTTCAACGGAGCTTGATTAAAGCGCCGGTACTCCCAAAACCTGGTTGAACTCCTTGTAGAGATCGTTGTAAGCGCGCAGCCGGTGTTCCAGTACCTTCGGCAAGTCGTCAATCTCATTTGCGTTGATGATCGCATTGACGTTGTTCAGAAACGCCGCATGATTATCCAGCGTGCGCAACTGTGGTGAAAGCAAGACGAAAAACACTCGGCGGCGCTGTGCTGGACGAAGAATGTTCACCTCGCGCGTGACGAATACAGCACCTTGCTCTACCGGATCAAA
>JBKPNP010000847.1:0-1047 GCA_046732775.1 Acidobacteriota bacterium | reverse complement strand
TCGCGCTTGTAGGTAATCCAACGCTCGATCAATTGTTGACTGAAGACATCTCCCTTGAGCAGAAACTCGTGATCTGCCTCGAGCGCTTTGAGTGACTCGTCAAGCGAACCCGGCAGGGTCGGCACGTCCTTCAATTCCTCGGGTGACAGATCGTAGATGTCCTTCTCTAACGGGTCGCCCGGGTCGATGCGATTTTGAATGCCGTCAATGCCCGCCAACAGCATTGCCGAGAAGGCGAGGTACGCGTTGCACGACGGATCGGGTGGACGAAATTCGAGACGCTTCAGTTTCGGGTTAGTGGAAAACATCGGAATTCGGATCGCCGCCGATCGGTTGCGCGCCGAGTAAGCCAGGTTCACTGGGGCTTCAAATCCCGGGACCAGTCGCTTGTAACTGTTCGTTGTTGGTGCGGCAAAGGCCACGACCGCGGCGGCATGTTTTAAGAGCCCGCCGATATAGAACCGCGCCATCTCAGAGAGTCCGGCATAACCGTCACCAGCGAATAAAGGTTTATCTGCCTTCCATAACGACTGGTGACAGTGCATACCCGAACCGTTGTCGCCAAAGAGCGGCTTCGGCATGAACGTCGCGCTCTTGCCGTACTGGTAAGCCGTATTCCGAACTATGTACTTGAAGATTTGCAGGTTATCCGCCGTGCCGAGCAACGTTGAGAAGCGGAAGTCAATTTCGCATTGTCCGGCAGTCGCCACTTCGTGGTGGTGACACTCAACAGTCACGCCACACTTTCCGAGCGTCAACGAAATCTCTGAGCGCAGATCGCTAAGCGTATCGATTGGCGGAACCGGAACGTAGCCTTCCTTGGGGCGAATCCGATAACCAAGATTGGTGCCCTGAAACTCGTTTGCTTCGCGTCCCGTATTCCAATGACCTTCATCGGAGTCGAGCGAGTAACCCGCCGACTGTTGTTCGTTATGAAACTTGACGGAGTCGAACACGAAAAACTCTGCTTCGGGACCGAAGTTCGCGAGGTCGGCAAGACCGGTGAACTTGAGATAGTTCTCAGCACGCACTGCCACCGAGCGCGGG
>JBKPNP010000846.1:0-1884 GCA_046732775.1 Acidobacteriota bacterium | reverse complement strand
AGGCCGGCGGCCCCAGCGGGCCATCCGCCAACGGAGATTTTCAGTTCACTCTCGAGGATGGAATTTCGCGATCAGTTCAATTCAACGCGCGCATTCACCAGAACGGCAGGTCGACCGGAGAAATGACTTTTAGCGATCCGGGCAACCCAAACGATCCGTCTGAACCGCGTCCGGCAATCTTCGTCAAGGCAGCTTTCGATTGCTTAACAATCAAAGACAATCGCGCAGTGATGAGCGGCGCGATCACCGAAGCAACAAATCCTGAGGCAGTTGGTCATCGTGTGCTTTTGGTAGTTGAAGACGACGGCGAAGGCGTCAATGCAAACCTCGACAAGCTCACCTGGGGCGTCTACGAACCGACGACAAAAAACTGGGTACCGCAAGACTCTGAAGTTCCCGGGGATACGGGGTCATTGCTGGATTGGCTGGCCACGGATTTTGAGCGATCTGATGATGTAGGCGTTCCAGCAAGGCAAAGCGATGTTATTGGCTGTACTACTTTTTCGCTGTCTGCATACGCGTTCATGGACGTCAGACACGGACAGGGCAACATTCAGGTTAAGCCATAGTATAAGAAGCTCTGGACTTTGGAGTGCGGTGACCTGTCACCGCTTTTGTTTCCTGGGCGACCTGTCGCCCGGTTCTTAGAGTGGAATCTACCGCGCAGAGGTCGCGACAGGTTGCGACCTACCAAAGCGGTGACAGGCCACCGCACTCCAAAAGACTTGAATTTCGCCGTGCGGGCTGCGTGATTTTCGCCACACAATCTGACGGATTTTGCGACAAAATTTCCGTTGACATCACCGGCATCGGTTGTATTCTTCGCTCACCCCTGTCACCGATTGGCCCTGTCCCCAATTCGCGCAACGCAACAAGAGATTTGATCGAGTATGCGTTGACTGCTTTCCGTTAAGCCTTTCGTTTACCAGCGATCACTGACTCGGGTGTTACTGCCACTCGCCGCATTGACAGTCGCGCTCGATAGTTCGTCCTCGCAAAGTCAGCAGACAACCGGTAGCGATTGAAAACGAACCCGGTGTTATTGCAGTCACCATAAACGATTCCTGCTCACGACAAATAACCGTTCTTTACCTGCGACGGACTCAGCTCAAACTCTGAACGGCAGATTCCCAACTGCCTGTGTATTAGCCATCGGAAAGCGCCCAGACTTTTCTCTTGTCCACAGTGGCCGTGCCACTGCCCAAGGAGGAGAAAGTCATGAAACTGAAAACTATTGCGATCGTGCTGTTGATGACGGCAGTCACGATCGTTTCCGTCTCGCTCCGCACGGTGCGAAGCGAATCCGAAAGTTTAACGGGAACTACTGACCAGGCGAATGTTGCTAAGGCTACCGACGCGACCTATGTGCCCGGCTCAGTTGACCTCGAGGGCGTTCCCGCAAATGACCAAACCACCTACACATTCAGAACAGACGTTAACCCACCCGCCGCTGGTGGACCGCCGCCTGGAGCAGCAAATAGCGGCGCCGCTCTATCCGCTGACTCGGACAGTACCGATTCTACGGCCGTCGTAATTATCGACGACGGCGGTGGCGGCGGTGGTGGCGGTTGTTACCAACCACCGACGGCCGATGCGCCAACCGGGTTTGACGATAAGACCAACGGGCTTATTCCACAGGGCACACCGCCCGCCGATTGCACCGACCCGGTGCCTGGCTCTTTCCTGCACGACAAGCAGATATTTGAAGAGGTAGACGTCAAGGAAGATGGATTAGGCCCGGTCTATAACGCGCAGTCGTGTAAGGAGTGCCATCAGAATCCGGTGACCGGAGCAATCAGTCAAGTGACTGAACTGAGGGCCGGACACACGATCGGTTCGACTTTTTATGACGCGCCCGGCGGCTCGCTCATCAACGACCGTGGC
>JBKPNP010000845.1:0-1830 GCA_046732775.1 Acidobacteriota bacterium | reverse complement strand
TGTTGTTCAGCGCAGAAGTAAGGTGTCGTAAAAATTTCCTGCATGCAAAGAATCTGCACACCCTGCTTCGCGGCCTGCTCGATGAAACCTAAATGCTTCTCGAGGTTGAGCCGCTTAATGTCGTCGATCGGCTGATCGGTTGAGGCGGCGTTCGCACATTGGATAAGTCCACATTTAACTGTACGTGGCATAAGAACTCCTCCTGCAGCTGCAGGCAATTGGTTTCAAAGTTTAGTGTACGCAGACTAAGTTACAACGGCTACGCGTCGGCTGCCAAGACAGCGGCTGGTGGCGACAGCTTCATGAGCAATACGTGCGCGAGTGCGGCGACGCCGAAGCCTACGAACCAGGCATAGTCGTACAACGGTCGCAGCTGGGGCACGATCAAACCGATCCATGCGAGCGCGCAGCCAAGCAGGGTTGCGATGACCGCACGCCAGTTCCAACCACTGTTGTAGGTGTAAACGCCGCGCACCCGGTAAAGATCGCCCAGCGCGAGTCGTTTGTTACGCACCAGCCAGTAGTCAGCAATCAAAACTCCGGCGATTGACCCCAGGCCGCCGGAATATCCGACCAGCCACGCGAAAATATACCCCGACGGATCCGCCAGCAGACGCCAGGGCTGCATGAGTATTCCGAGGATGCCGGTAATTAATCCGCCAGTTCGAAACGAAATCCACTTCGGAAACGCGTTGGCAAAGTCATTCGCGGGCGAGACGACGTTCGCCGCGATGTTGACTGCCAGAGTTGCGACTACAACCGTAAACATCGAAATGGCGATTACCGCAATGCTCTGAAACTGTCCCACCAGTTTAATTGGGTCCCATAGCTCTTCCATCTTCATGTGCGGGTAGATGACGAGCGCTGCTGAAGTGATCACCACGCTCATGGCCGCGAACACCGTCATCGTCGTTGGCAGGGCAACGATCTGTCCGATGGATTGGTCGCGCTGGCTTTTTCCAAAGCGCGTGAAGTCCGGCATGTTGAGAGACAAGGTGGCCCAGAAACCGATCATGCCGGTGAGCGAGATGATGAAGATCGGCCAGAACTCAGCGAAGCTGTGAAACTTGCTCTGCTGTGTCAGCAGGTAACCGAGGCCGTGCGCCTTCCAGATTGCCCAACCAACCAGCAGCGCGGTCATGATTAAGACGAAAGGCGCCGCCCAGTTTTCAACTCTGCGGAGCAAGTCCATGCCGCGGTAAATGATGTAGATATTCAAGCCCCAGAAAATCAGGAACGATAACCACTCGGTTGGCGCGTGTCCGCCGATCGGGCCGCCCAGCAAAGTTGCCCAGCCGGGAATGATTGCCCCAAAAAACGTGTGCAGCGCTTCACCGCCGATCCATGCCTGTATCCCAAACCAGCCGCAAGCAACCAGCGCGCGCATGATCGCCGGCAGGTTCGATCCATAGGTGCCGTAAGCAGCGCGCGCAAAAACCGGGAAGGGAATTCCATACTTCGTACCCGGATGCGAATTAAGCAGGATTGGGATCAGGACGATCGTGTTCCCTAACAGGATCGTGATCAGCGCTTGCCACCAATTCATGCCGGCGCTGATTAGGCCGGACGACAGCATGTAAGTCGGAATGCAATGCGCCATGCTGGTCCAAAGCGCGGCGTAGTTGTAGGTCGTCCAGTTTCGCTTTGATACGGGAACCGGCGCGAGGTCTTCGTTATAGAGCGGGCTGGAGCGTATTTCTTCCGCCGCCTCTGAAGATAACTCTACGCGACCATCCGGATGTTGAATTGATTCAGACTGGTTGGGCATTAGTTGGAATCTTCTGCTAACGGCGGTAGCAAGCTACTTCAGTTCGAAGCTCACCATAACGC
>JBKPNP010000844.1:0-4708 GCA_046732775.1 Acidobacteriota bacterium | reverse complement strand
CAGACAATTCTCGGCGAATCGGACATGGAACGGTTCAAGACAAAGTGGGAAACGTATGTGTTAGCGCTGAAAGAGGGCTACGAAGTGACCGTGCAGCCAAACTGATCCACCAGCTCTCCATCGGGTCGCGTTGACGATTTGTTGGTCAACCCTTAGGATTCCCACGCAATAATAAACAACATTTTCGGAGAGAAACTATGTCGCAGGCAATGCCACAGGCGTATGAAACCTTGCTCGTTGAACGTCGCGGTCGCGTCGCTCTGGTAACGATCAATCGTCCTGACAAACGAAACGCGTTGAACATCAAGACGCGCGAGGAAGGAGCAGCGCTGCTGGAAGAACTGCGCAACGATTCAGCGGTCGGTGTGGTGGTGATCACCGGTGCCGGTGACAAAGCGTTTATCGCCGGCGCTGACATTGCCGAGTTCGCGGGCCGCACTGCGATGATGCAACGTGAAGTGATGATGGCGCGCTCACTATTCACTGCCATCGACAGCTTTCCAAAACCGGTGATCGCGATGGTCAACGGCTACTGCCTCGGGGGCGGTTGCGAATTGGCCCTCGCTTGCGATCTACGCATCGCGAGTGAGACGGCGTCGTTTGGCCAGCCGGAAATTAATCTCGGCATTATTCCTGGCGGCGGTGGCACACAGCGTTTGACCCGTCTAGTAGGTGAGGGCAAAGCGATGGAGCTGATACTGACCGGAGATATCATCGATGCGAACGCCGCCCACGCGATTGGCTTGGTGAATATGGTCGTTCCGGCTGAACACCTTGAAGCCAAGACAATGGAAATCGCGAACCGCATCGCTGAGAAGAGTCCGATTGCTCTGAGTCTCGCCAAGGAAGCGGTAAAGCTTGCGTCGCGTTCGAACCTTGATGAAGGCTTACGGCGCGAGGTCGATCTGTTTGCGCTGTGCTTTTCTACCGAAGATAAGAATGAGGGCGTTAGCGCGTTTCTTGAGAAGCGCAAGCCGTCGTTTACAGGGAAATAAAAACAAGTTTCGGGTTTCGGGTTCCGAGTTTAAGAGCAATCGCAAACTAACAGTTTGCGTTACAGCATTACAGTTTGAGTTTCCTATACGCAATTTCGAACTAACTCGGAACTCGAAACTGTTCCAGTCATGATCCGTGTCATCCTAATCGTGTTCGGAATCGTCCTTGGCGCCATTGGCGGCGTCATCGCTTACCGCGCATATTTCCTCGAGCCGTCTGCGGCGATCCTGATCTCAAACGAAGGCGTACGCGAACTCCCAAATACCTTTCGAATAGTTGGTGGTTTGTTGCTCTTGCTGGTCGGCGCCGGATTAGCGTTCACGGTTGGCGTCAGGAAGTCGCGCTGAAACTGGGCGCAGTCTCACTGCACGCCAATTTTCTGAAGGAGACGAACGAAGCGCGGATCGCTGCGCAGTGGATCGTAAGCAGGTTTAACTTTGAGCTGCAACACCCCCGGGTCGTGCATCGCAAACGCTTTTTCCAGCCACTCCATTGCCTTGTCACTGCGCCTGAATCCTGACGTGGAAAGACTACGATACGCTGAGGGCGCAAACATCTGCACGGACTTACTCGTTGATGATCGTCTTCCTTGCCTCACAGTTCCCCTACCATGATGCTAGTCGGTGCAATGACTTTCTCAATTACCTCTTCTTTTCGGTATTGACGGTGGCTTAACCTCTCAATTAGATTACGCTCAGAATTCACAAATTCTTTCGTTAGCGTGTCTCTCACCCTGCTCGCGAAGCCTCACCAAACGATTAATTCGTAACCGAACGTAAAGCAAATTTCTGAGTACAACCCCCTCGGGGATTTGCCGCACATCAAAAATCAGGAGGCCACATGGTTGAGTACAAGAGGCGGCTGTTGTGGGCATCGTTGCTGGTAACGGTTGTGTCGATTTCTTTCGCGAGTTCCAGGCAACGACTGAAAGGGGTTGGATCGCAAGATAATGCAGGTCTGGCTGCTACGCAGTTGCCACAGGCTTCGTTAAATACGTTACCGCCTACGCCTCATCGTAATCTCTCACTCCAGCCTGAAGCTTACAAACTTAGTCGAATATTGGGTAAGCGATTTCATGGCCCGCAAAGGAAGGCGTCCCTTCTGGTGGGCACCCTCACAGTTAACGGCGCACCTGTTTCCATCTCGATCGAACGTCAACAGGGAGCAAGGGGCGAAAGTTTGACAGTTAGACGGCTGCTGAATCCCGAGGTGCTCACGTGGGACGAAACCAACGGCGCCAAATCAAGTGGCACCCTTGGCACGGCAGAACGAGAAGTCATTGAGCGCTTATGTTTCGACAGCGTAGACCAATTCGTGCTGGCTCAGTTGCGCGGTGCGAGTTATACGAGAGTGGCGCAAAATGTGAGGCTCGCAAAGGCCGATTCCGAGAACGATACGGGCCCGCTTTGGGACGTTATCCGAGTCGATGGTCCCGTTTCGGGCGAGACGAAACCAGCCAGTACCTGGCGTCTTTACTACATCAACACCAAGACGGGCTTGATTGACCGAATCGTTTCAGAGGTAGCCGACCACCGGATCGAGGCCACCCTCAGTCAGTGGCAGGAACAGTCTGGAGAACGGTTCCCGACTCGCATTATTTGGACCAGTGACGGACAACGCGTCATGTCCTTGACCCTCACCAGTCTATCGCTAAGTACAGCAATGGAGGCGATGAAATGAAACGCTTCAATCGCCAAACTCTCGTTGCTTGTTTCGGTTTACTGGCCACCGTTCTTGTTTGCCATAACGCTTCCGCCCAAACCACGGCCGCTCGTCCTGACCGGGGTATTAATCCGGGTGGGTCTTATTCAATATCTGACATTGAGAACGTCAATCTGCAGAATGGGAACGTCAACCTTTCTATTCCGCTGGCCTCCCTGCCACCTATCGCCGGGGGAAAACTAAAGTTAACGATCAGCGCCATCTACAACAGCAAACTTTGGAATATCACCCGCAACGAAGAAAACGGTAGCGCTTTGCCATACCGAAATTATGTAGTTGATACGCCGCAGTTAAGTGATACCGGTGGCTGGAGAATCAGTGGGCGTTATCAACTTATTATTCGCGATGTGATCGAAGATTTTGCTTACCAGCTTCCGCCTTATAGCGTCGACCAGCATAACGAATGGCACCGGCTGAACGATCACCATTGGTACAAAGTCATATTGAGAGGCCCTGATGGCGCGGAGCATGAACTACGGCCGTCCGGCAATCACGAAATGTATGGGGGTCAAGATCATCCGCGTACGTATCTGTGGGGTTACTTTTGCGACACGCCGAACTCAACCGGCTCACCGATGCGTTATCAGTCTTTTGACGGCACCTACCTGTCGGCAATAGTAAATCCATCAAATCATGCGAGTGGAATAAATTGGACTATTTTCCTACCCGACGGTACTCAGATAATAGATTACGGCAACGGCGTTCAGCGGCAACGCGATACAAACGGTAACCAGATCAAGATCTTTTCAGATGGAGACGGCGAACACTATCAGGACGAGCTGACAGGACGAGAACTAAAAATCACCTATGATCCGGCGACCGGCGCATTTGGACAGACGCGCGTCTGGTATAAAACGGTGGGCGGCACGTGGCAGCACATTGATTTGAATTATGGCCAAACCACCGTGCGCGGAAAGCTCTACAAAGTCGCGGATTGGAATCCGAACGTCTACACGGAAACCGGCGAGTTGGGCGTAGAGTGCAGCCACCCTCAGGAGTTAACAGCGACCGCCATTACCGTCATTAGCAGTATTGTCTTTCCGGCTACCGAGCCTAACCTTGCCGGTCGCCAGTTCAGTTTCGGTTACAGCTCGGATGCCACCGAGACCGCCACTACTTCAGGAGTTTTTTTTACCTGCGGCGGGTCGACGCAGACTTACAGTCGCACCGCCTCAGTGGGTATGGGTGAGTTGAACCATGTGGTAACCCCAGCCGGCGCGATTGTCGACTACGTTTATACGAGATCGCATCAGCATGATTACACCGCGCTCGAAGGTGCGGATGTAATGATAAGAGCAAACATTGACACCAAGACCTTGGCGCACGACGGGACAACCGACGTGTGGACCTACCACATTCCCAATGAGGGATACGCGAGCAGCTCTTCAATTACAAATCCCGACGGCTCATCCTCCAGTCAACTTTATTACCCAACAGATCCGAGATTTGCTCGCTCATACAGTGGAGAAGGCGAAGAGCGTGCAGGTTTGGTCTACCAATCCAGCAACGGTTTGATAGAGACGCACCGCCACTGGATTACTCGCGGCAACCAAATCGCCACCGGGTCAGACAATCTTGCTCCCGTAGACCCGCTCGTCGATGCGGAGTACACGTCGTTAATCGGGACCAACCTGATGTCGGCGAAACTCTACCAATATGATTTCAACGGCAATCTCATACAGCTTAAGGAGTATGATTGGTTCGACTCTTCCCAGGTAACGCGCGACTCGACGGGAGTCCCGACCGGAGTGCCTTCCGGCGTCACTCCGGTGCGCATTACAAATTCAAGTTTCTGCAATTCTGCGCCGGACGGTAACTCGCCGAATTTTTATGCCCTGCGCACACTGGTGAGTGGAACCCCCTCGATCCTTAATGCTATTCAGGAGTCAACAGTTGGCCCAGCCATCACGCGGTTCTACTACGACGGCCAGAGCCTCGGCGCCTCCCCGACCGCCGGCAATCTCACCAGCCAGAGCAGCTGGTTCGACCT
>JBKPNP010000843.1:0-1506 GCA_046732775.1 Acidobacteriota bacterium | reverse complement strand
CGAGCCGGTAGTCGCGCGTCAACGCATCGTTGTGCGCGCTGACCCGTTCGAATGGTCTGTTAAAACCACCGGGAGCTATGAAAACTTCGGCCGGACTAAGACCATCGCTGACTGTGAAGACGAGGATCGTCGGCGAGCGTCCCGCATTACTGAAGCCGCCAATTTGAAAAGATTTTTTCGGGAAGTTACTTGGTTCGGAAGCTTCCAACTGATCGTCAGGGCGAGCAAACACATCTTTGACTGCCCCGCCTTCAAACGGCACGAGGAACAATTTAGTGACACCGTGATCGCCGGCCAGAAAATAGATTGAATTTCCCTGCGACGACCAGTGCGGACTACGCGCGCGACGATCCTGATCTCCCGTCAATTCTCGCCGGTTGTTTCCGGCGCTGTCAGTGACCCAAACATGCGTGTCCTCGGCGATGCTGTCGATGGTGGTGACGTCTCGTTTCGTCGCGGTGTAGGCAATCCATTTTCCGTCCGGAGACCACGTCGGATCATACTCGCAACCTTTGGTCGTTGTGATCTGGCGGACCTGGCCACGCAGGTCGACAGTGAAGATATCGGAGTTATTGTTCGCGTCCGGATCGGGCTCGCGATTAGACAGGAACGCGATCTCATAGCCGTTCGGATTGAAACTCAACGCATGGTCGTACCAATCACCCGCCGTCAGTTGTCTTGGCTCCGCGCGATCGATCGAGGTAACGAAAACATGCGTGTGATATCTGTCGGAAAACGAAGTTCGCGATTTGTACTGGATGCGATCGATGACGCGCGGATCGTCGGTACTCCCTGTTTCTTCGGTGGCCGAGATGTAAGCAATTTGTTTTGAGTCGGGCGACCAGGCGAGAGGTTCGCCGGCGTAAGTTATGAAGAAGTTGGTGCTCTCGAGGTCCGCCACCAGTCGCGGTTCGCGGTTCTCTAAGCCTACAACCCAAAGCCCCGACTGTCCGTTGTGTTTGCTGAGAAAAGCTATCTTCGTACTGTCCGGCGACCAACGCGCGTTCGAAACATTCCAGTCAGCGGCGAGCAGTAGCGACGTCGTAAACCGGGGCGCATCGATGGGACGTCTTTGCGAAGTTGCAGGTGCGGGACTAGTCGGAACTGGCGCCGGATTTCTGACAACTCGCGTTAGCCAGAGGGAGCTGACGGATTCGTTTCCGCTTACGGTGGAAACGTTGTAGACAACCCACTCGCCATTGGGAGCGATTTGCGGGTCACTGACGTTTGCGATTCGCAGGATGTCGCTGGGCGACATCAAGGCCGGGGGGCGAGACTGCGCTATGACTGGCGAGATGGAAAGCAGTAGACAGTAGGCAGTAGGCAGTAGGCGGAAAGCGGTAGGTGGTAGCCGGTAGGCAGTAGGCAGTAGGCGGTAGGCAGAAAGCAGAAGGCAGCGCGATTGCCGCGCTGCTCGGCTGACGATCCATACAAACGTTCTCAACAGAATTATGCTCTTCCCACCTTCTGCTACTGCCTACTGCCTACTGCCTACTGCCTACTGCC
>JBKPNP010000842.1:0-1621 GCA_046732775.1 Acidobacteriota bacterium | reverse complement strand
CGCGCCTCGTCTCTGGTGATGGAGTGTGCAAACGAGACGCGCGTTCCGGCAGGCGCGGCGCTCGCCGTTGATCGACAAAAGTTCGCCGAACTCGTCACCCGTCGGATCGAGGAAAACCCAAACATCGAGTTAGTGCGCGAAGAAGTGACTGAAGTTCCTGACGATGAGGTCACGGTCATTGCTACTGGCCCGCTTACGTCGGATGCGCTAACGCAGCAGATCATGAAACTTACCGGCAGCGATCAGCTTTACTTCTACGACGCGATCGCTCCCATCGTCGCTGCCGACTCTATCGATCGAAACATCGCCTTTCCGGCGGCGCGTTACGGCAAGGGCGGTGACGATTATCTGAACTGTCCTTTCGACGCCGAACAGTACGCGCGTTTTTACCAGGCGCTGATCGAAGCCCAGAGTGTGCCGTTGCAGCGTTTCGAAGAGACGCGCTGGTTCGAAGCCTGTCTGCCGATTGAAGAGCTCGCGCGCCGCGGCGTGGACACGTTGCGCTTTGGTCCGATGAAACCCGTCGGTTTGTACGATCCGCGGACCGGTCGTGAACCCTACGCCGCGGTGCAATTGCGGCAGGAAAATTTAATGGCGGACGCGTACAGCCTGGTGGGCTTTCAGAATCATCTACGTTACGGCGAACAGGCGAGAGTGCTGCGAATGATCCCGGGGATGGAGCGTGCGGAGTTTTTGCAGTTCGGGCAAATCCATCGCAACACTTATATCTGTTCACCCCGCGTGCTAGCCGCCACGATGCAGATGCGCGAGCGGCCCAACATTTTTTTCGCGGGACAGATTACGGGCGTTGAAGGTTACGTGGAATCGGTGGCAATGGGCTGGCTCGCCGGGCAAAACGCAGCGCGTGCGACCATGGAGCAGCCGCTATTGCAAGCTCCGCCCTTGAGCGCGACTGGCGCGCTCGCCAGATACGTTTCCAACGTCGAAACCAAAAACTTCCAGCCAGTGAACATTACTTTCGCTTTGTTGGAGCCACTGCCGGAACAAGATCGCAAGCGCGTGCGTAGAAAACGTGACCGACATAGCCTGCAGGTCGAGTACGCATTGAAAGAATGGGACAACTGGTTACAAGCGATACAAAACGAAGCGACGGTCGCGCGCGCCGGAGTTTAAGCTCGCGCCTCGCGTTCACCACGCACAGCCGTCTGCGCTGGCTGTCATTTCTTCTTTCACTCGTCCTCGCCGTTGGCTTCGCGTCGCTGGCTTTTCCTCAATCAGGCCGGAATAAAGAAAAGGCGCCCAAGCCTACCTCCTCGAGATCGCGATCAAGCGAACCGGCTTCGACTTCAAGCACGCCCCGCGCGGTTATTCAGGCGAGTCCGCGGCCGACTCCGTCGCAGGAGGGCACCGGCGAAATTGATGACTCAGATACGGTGCGTGTGATCTCGAACCTCGTGCCGATCCCTGCTTCCGTTGTTGATCAAACCGGCACTGCAATCACGGGGTTAAAGCTTGAAGATTTCGAGTTGCGAGTTGACGGGCAGTTGAAGCCGATCAGCGACATGACGCGTTCGGAAACGAGCGTGCGCATGGCGATGCTCTTCGATAACAGCGGCAGTCTGGATTTCGCGCGTGAGTTTGAGAAACAGGCGGCGCGCCG
>JBKPNP010000841.1:0-3512 GCA_046732775.1 Acidobacteriota bacterium | reverse complement strand
CCATCCTCGTCTGATTCAAACTTCGGCGTGGGGCGGCGTGTATCTCGTCGGCTTCCTGATCGTCGTCGTCAACGCAGTCGCAACTCTTCTTTTACTGAAACGGGACGTCCGATCGCTGGTCATAACATTAGCCGCCGTCTCATCCGTAGTGCTGATCGTCCTCAGTACAGGACCCAAGGGCGATATACGTCCGAAGGAAACGCAACCGGCTGCCGTTGTTATTGCGATTCAGCCCAACGTCCCGATGGACTTGGTGAAATCGAAAGATGAGCTAGAGCAACTGCGTCTGCGGCATTTCGAGATGAGCGAAAAGGCGCTATTGAGTGTGCCGGACG
The DNA here is from genome assembly GCA_046732775.1 of Acidobacteriota bacterium. Taxonomy (GTDB): domain Bacteria; phylum Acidobacteriota; class Blastocatellia; order Pyrinomonadales; family Pyrinomonadaceae; genus PSRF01. Next base: position 3,177 of record JBKPNP010000841.1, on the reverse strand, counting down.
ATGGCGTTGCGCGCTTGCTTGTGTGGCCCGAATCGCCGATGAATTTCACTTACGGCAGCGACAAAAAGTTTCGCGATCTGTTAACTGCGTTCGCTAAACAACATCACACTTCGGTCCTGCTAAATTCGCAGGAGACGGCCCCAAACGACGGCGTTTACAACTCAGCACTGCTCATAAATGAAGAGGGTAAGCTCACGGCTCAATATGATAAGATTCGCCTGCTGCCGTTTGGCGAATATGTTCCGCTGCCGCAATGGATGCCGGGTGCGGGTTTGATAAGAGGCATTGTCGGAGACTTCACGCCGGGCACAAACTACGCCTTGATGGACGTAGGCGGTGCGCGCGCAGGAGTTTTCATCTGCATCGAGTCGGCTTACCCAACAATTGCGCGGCGCTTCACGCACGACGGCGCAGACGTGCTGATAAATATTTCGAACGATGGGTACCTTGGACCGACTGCGGTGCTCCGACAACACCTCGCCAATGCGGTGTTCCGAGCAACAGAAAACAGTCGACCGTTGGTGCGAGTGACTAACACAGGCATCACGGCCTTTATCGAACCGGACGGAAGGATTGAAGACGCGACGCAGCCTTTTCAACCGGAAGTTCGTATTTGGAAATTGAGACGCAACACGGCGGCGCCATCGTTTTACGCAAAGCACGGAGATTGGTTTATTGCCGCGTGCGCATTATTGGCGCTGACAGCTTTTATAGTTTCCTTTAAGAGAACGTGGCATCGCGGCTTAGATTTTCAGGAGGATAGATGACCGAGACTTTAACGATTCAGGAATTAAGAGCGACTGCCGAGGACTTGCGAACGCGAGTTGAACAGCTCGGGAGGTTTCTTTGATGTCGCGGCCGGCCGCGAAGAGTTAAGCCGTATAGAGACTCAGGCTTCATCGCCTGACTTTTGGAATGACCAGGAGGCGGCGCAGAAACTACTGCAAAAGCGCACCGCCCTGGAAAAGAAGATCCAACGGCAGGAGTTGTTTGAATCGCAGGTTTCCGACGCCGGAGTGCTTTTCGAGTTTGCAGAAGAAGACGAAGACTCTTTGAAAGAGCTGCACGCGTTGCTTGAACGGCTGTCGCACGAGGTCGGCATCGCGGAAACTGAAATGCTGCTCGCCGGCGACAACGATCAGCTCAACGCGATCTGCACCATTCACCCTGGCGCCGGCGGAACTGAATCGCAGGACTGGGCTGAGATGCTGCTGCGAATGTATTTGAAGTGGGCGGAACAGCGAGGTTTCAAGACCGAGATTATTGACTACCAACCAGCCGAAGAGGCGGGAATAAAGGGAGTGACCTTTAGAGTCGAGGGCGAATACGCCTACGGGTTACTGGCAGCCGAAGCCGGAGTTCACCGGCTCGTGCGCATTTCACCCTTCGATCAGGCCGCCCGCCGTCACACCTCATTTGCATCGCTGTTTGTCTATCCCGAAATCGACGAAAACATCGAAGTCGAAATCAACGACAAAGATTTGCGCGTAGACACCTATCGCGCTACGGGCGCCGGTGGTCAGCACATCAACACGACCGACTCGGCGGTGCGCATCACTCATATGCCGACCGGCATTGTCGTTCAATGTCAGAACCAGCGTTCACAACATCAGAACCGCGCCGTAGCGATGCAGGTGCTGCGTTCCCGACTTTACGAACTGGAACTCGAAAAGCGCCGCGCGGACACAATAGAACTGGAAGCGGGCAAGGCTGACATTTCGTTTGGTTCACAAATTCGCAGTTATGTGCTCGCGCCGTATCAGCTGGTGAAGGACACGAGAACCAAACTCGAGCGCGGCAATGTCGAGGCGGTACTCGGGGGCGACCTGGACGACTTTATCAAGGCTTACTTGCTAGCCAGGAAAGCTGCGTGAAAGATTAGCGATACGACAAACTGAATTTTGTCGGTCAGTGCGGAGTAGCAATGGCAACAACTGAGTTTGAAGATCAACCCAGAATAATCACTCCCAGGAATAGTCGCCGAAATGAAATCGTCGCGATCCTGCTGCTGGCAGTCGGCTTGTTGCTCGCTCTTTGTCTCGTATCCGCCGCCTTCAACCCGAATGACCCTTCATGGAACTCATCCGGTCAGGCCGAAACTCATAACTGGACTGGCGCGATCGGCGCCAACGTCGCAGCTCTGCTCCTGCAGTCGATCGGGTTAGCGGCCTATTTGTTACCGGTGCTGTTTTTTGCCGCTGCCTGGCGACGTTTTAAGACGCTGAGCCTGCGTGCGCCCTTATCGCGTTTGCTGGGTTTGGTGTTGCTCACGTTAGCAGCCGCGTCACTGCTTTCCATTTCAAACATACATCCGATCTTCGACGCGAGCGTTGAGCCCGGCGGTGTCGTCGGCACGCTCATCTCACGCGGACTCGCCAGTGGACTCAACACAGTGGGTGCGACGATTTTATTGGTCGCGGTCGCGGCCACCGGCCTGTTGCTCGCCACCAACTTTTCGTTTGTCACTCTTTACGAAAAGCTTAGCCGCCTGTTTGGCGCAAGGTTGGCGGTACTAAGTAACCTGCCTGAAAAGTTTCGCACGTGGCGTACTGCTCGCGCTGAAGCCAGGGCCGCAACCAAGCAGCAACGTGAACTGCTGAAAGCACAGCAGACGGCTGCCGAGAATGCCTTGAAGGGTTCGCTTGAGTTGAGTCCGGAAGAGCGGATTGCTCAATTCATGAAGGGTGACGAGGCCGCAGTCGCGCCCGCGTCAATTAGTCGCGAAGTTGCGACCAGCGGCGACGTCGCGAACATGCAGGCGTCAGCAGAACCAGCGCGCGCCGCAGCCGCGGGAGTAGGAATTGCGACTTCAATTCCGGCGCGCCGTACTGCAACTACGAAGGGCGCAACCGCCGTCGCTGACGACGAGAGCGAAGCCGAGGAGATGGTGAAAGGCGCATCCGTTTTGCGGCCGAAAGGTGAAAAGCCTTCAACCGCGAAACTGCCTTTCGACGCCGGTCGGCAGTCGTATTCGGATTACTCGATGCCGCCGCTGCAGTTCTTGAACGAAGCGCCGCCGCCGAGTGAACAGGCTGATACGGAACTGCTTGGCCTGGCCACACGCCTCGCTGAGAAGTGCAAAGAGTTCAACGTCACCGGTCAAATCAAACACATTTGTCCCGGCCCGGTCGTCACCACTTACGAGTTCAAACCCGATCCGGGCGTCAAGTATTCCCG
>JBKPNP010000840.1:0-5470 GCA_046732775.1 Acidobacteriota bacterium | reverse complement strand
AGTGGGAGATCGACCACGCAGCATCCCTAGGGAGAACTAAACGCGCGGTCGGCATTGAGTCCGGAAATGGTCGTTTGACGTTCCAATTGAACGCACGCATCAAGGCCTGATAACCCGTATACTTATTGTTTTTGCGGCTTTGCGGACGGCGCGACGAAACAATAGCTTGAGTTTGTGGAACTTGTCCTGTACTATTCCTTCGCCCGACGTGGCGTCAACCCCGTGACGTCACACCTCTTTAATCCCTGCTTGTCAGTTCCTACTGAGTCATTCTGATGACAAACACAGCTGCTGACAGACAGAAAACTGCCAAGGACAACGGCCATCCGGCCGAACCAATCGAGCGTAAGATTTCATTACTCGTTGTCGAAGACGACGAAAATATTTCGAGCGCTATCAGCGAGTATTTCTCTCGCGCTGGTTACAACGTGAAAACCGTAGAAGATGGCTTAATGGGTGTAAGGTCCGCTCTGGATGACCCTCCGGATGCGGTCGTTCTCGATCTCATGTTGCCAAAAATGGACGGTTTATCCGTTTGCCGTGAACTTCGCGAAAAGGCAAATCACCTGCCGATTCTGATGCTGACCGCGAAGGACGATGTGGTTGACAAGGTACTCGGACTCGAGATGGGTGCGGATGATTACATCACCAAACCCTTCAGCCTTCGGGAACTCGAGGCGAGGATTAAGTCGGTGTTGCGCCGTAGCCGGACACCGGTAAGTGCCGAGGGCGGCACTGACGAAGCGCCGATCGTTCGCGGTAGATTGCGAATCGATCCGGCTCGACGTGAAGTGACAATCGGAGAACGTCAGGTGGACTTGACTCCCAAAGAGTTTGACCTTCTGCGTCTCTTCGCAACGAACCCGGGTAGGGTGTTTCCCCGCAAATACCTCCTTGAAAAAATCTGGGATTATTCGTATGAAGGCTACGATCGGACGATTGATTCACACATCAACCGCTTACGAGCCAAGATCGAAGAAAACCCGGAAAATCCTCAAATGGTCCTAACCGTTTGGGGAATTGGCTACAAATTTAGCGACGAACAATAGCACTCCCGGTTCGCCGTTCTCGCCATTCACCAGCTTGCAGTCTTAACCAAACAGACTAGTAACTGGATTCCCTGCAGCCGGTCACCTATCCAAGGTTATTTCCCGGCCCACTCACACTATGAAGAACGCACTTAATTCAAGAAAATTCGTGACGTCTGACCTGAATCAGCGCTGTTTGTTCAGCCTGGTTTGGATGAACCACAGCGTTACGTTCGTGATCTTCGCTTTGGCAATGCTCATCGTTCCCACGATGCGAGGCAATGCCCAAAATCTTTATGTCTCGAACCGGGTGTCGAATGTTTCAGCCGAAGCTTCCGGTTCCGGCGTAGTGGTTTCAATCGGCGCTGATGCACCGGTGGGTCGAGCGCAGAGTTGGCAGGATAGCGAGGGTTACCACCTGGTTCTGCCGAACACCGCCGCTGACAGTTCCTTGAAGCCGATTCGTGGCGTCAAGTTTCGTCGGATCGGCAGCTCGCTCGAAGTGCTGTTACAAACGAAGGCCGGATCGAAGGTGATTGCGCAGGCCGCAAACAATCAAATCAATCTGGTGGTCGACAAGAAACTCGATCCCCGACCTGCGGAAAGCGAATTTCCTACCTCGAAGCCGTCAGAAACGCAGCCGGTCGAAACGTCGACGCAATCCACCCAACCCACTCACGAGGCCTCACAATTAAAACTTTCAACTACGCCGGGTGAATTGCCCGCTGCCAGTTCACCGAGTTCGATTACGACTGTTCCAGCCGAAACTCCCGCGACTACGAAGTCGGCGGCCACGATAGTTCCTCAGGCCGACGCGCCCGCCGCGGCCACGCCAGAGATCGCAGTGCAGGAGGAACCGGAGAGCGTTGTCGCTTCAATATTTTCAGCTACCAGTGTTTTCATCGTCATTGTGCTCGGGGTGTTCGGTTTGCTCGTATCAAAGAAGCTTCGCTCACGCCAGGCCCTCGCCAGCAAAGACAAAATTATTAGCGAGGACGAAGAGTGGGTGGAAGACCAAATCGCCGGAGGGCAGGTTGGTGCGCAGAATGGGACTTCCGCTCCCGGTACCGCGCTCGCCAGGACTAACGGCGTAGCAGTAGCCGCTTCGGCTCGTCCCTCGGGTGTGCGCATGCCGGTTACCGGGCCCACTTCTCTTTACGGCGCTTATCGCATCGATCAGGAGGTTGGGAAACTGGTTTTGGGGCAGCCGCATCGGATGGACGTTGTGGCCTCGCGCGCCATTGATGATCGCCGCGCAATCGAAGCATCGTTGATCAAGGGCGTTAATTCGATGGATCTTGACGAGTCAGCTCGTAAGCGTGCCCGCGAAGCATTGGAAGAATACGGGTTCGTGGCGCGTCAATGTGCAACTCTGCTGATGTCGGGAGATGCTTTTGAACGCACCTCGGCGGCGCGCTCGCTCGGAGAAATTCGATCAGAAAGCGCGTTACCGTTTCTGCTCGAAAGTTTGTACGACTCCGAATCGATCGTTCGCAATCAAGCCGTCGTCAGCATTGGCGAATTGAAACTGCCGTCAGCCATCGGCGCGTTGCTCGATATTGCGAGAACGCATCCTGACGTTCCCAGCAACTTGCTGAGCAAGACTTTGAGCGCGTGTTCGGTTGAAGGTTTAGATTTCTTCGATGCGATTACTCCCGAACCCCTGCAGCTTGGCATGGGGAACGATTTAAGTGTGGTTGACCAAATAACTCATCTCGAGCCCTCGTCTTCGGTGGAGGAGTTGCCGGAAGACCTCGATGACGAGCAACTCAAAAATGCGTTGTCATTGTGTGACAGTGCCGATGTCCAGGAACGAGCCGAAGCCTTGAAGACTTTGGGGCAGTTTCGAATTCAAAGTGCGGTCGAGGCGATCACACGCGTCGCGCGCGAGGATAGCGAGCCGAACCTTCGGGCCATGGCTATTTCAAACCTGGGCTCCATCGATCATGAGTCAGTGTTTCCTGCGATCCTGATTGGAATGGCTGACGAATCGCGGGAAGTGAGAGCTGCGGCAGCCCGCACCTTGAATCGCTTGAGCTTCGATCGTGCCGATGCCTACGTGCGGGTAGTCGAGACGAGTAATCCAGAGACGCTTGCGAGCGTTGCGCGCGCGTGCGTGCAAGCCGGCATCGTGTCGCAGAATATCGATCGACTGGCAAGTAGCGACTATCGGCAGGCCTATGAAACGTTTTCGCTTATTTGCCTGCTGGCCAAGGCGGATTTCACTCAGCCGATTCTCGATGTCATTGCGGAACATAACAACATCGACGTTCGTCTAAAGGCAGTCCACTTATTGGCGTCAACCGGTCAACCCGGTGTGTTCGACCAACTGCGCGAGCTGGCAGTGCGTGACGGAGTGGGCGAAGAGGTGAAGACGGCTCTCCTCGAAGCCATGTACAAACTGGATCAGCACGCCAAACAGAACGAACCAGACGTCGTGCCGGCAATCCAGGTCTCGGACGAGCTTCAGTTTGAAACGTTTGCGCAGACCGACGACCGTAACGACGCTTTTGCGTTCACTTTTAACCCCGCACCCGAGCCGGAAGTAATGGCCGAGTTTTCCCCGGAGGTTCACCAGGAGATGGATGAATTGGAAATGTGATTCTCTGGACTGCAAACGCCAGTGATCAGATAATGACGCTGGTGAATCCCTTCATTGCCCCCAATGAAAACCGAAACTCTCAAGTCAATTTTTACAGTTAACAAAGTGCGTATTGCGGTAGCGCTGTTGTTCTTTTTCTGCCTCGGCCTCGGCTGGCTCCAGCCGTCCGTGGCGCAGAAGAATCAACGGCGCGTGACGGCAGTGCAACTCGGCAATGCGGCCGAAGGGTCGCGGGTGACGGTTTCTTCCGACGCACCGCTAAACGACTATGAAGGGTTCCGGCGCGGTGATCGCTTTTACGTAAAAATTCCGTGGGCCGATTTCGTTTCCGCCGCTCCTCGTTTTCGTGGCGACGGCTTTGACGATGTTCAGGTGCAAAAAGTCGGCGACGGTGTCGTCTTGTCGTTCAAGCTACAGCCGGGTGCGATGGCCCGCATCGATCAACGCGGGAATCGTTTGGACGTTATCTTCTCCGTTGCGAAAAAGGTTTTCAACGCGCCGGCGATTGCTGACGCAAGCCGAAATAACCCGGGAAATCTCAGCCCGTACACCAGTGCGTCTTCCACGAACGATGACTCCGCTGGGCCGCTGCCGCCGGGTTCAGCGTCGACTCGTGAGCGGTACGCTGAACCGTTTGATCAATCCAGCTTCGGACGGAGTTCGCGGTCACCCCGCGGCGCTAAGCGTCGCCTAACGATCCCCACGAACGATTTGAGTGGCACTCAGGCATTGGCAGCAGCGTCTCCGCTGCCATCACCGGCGCCGACATTCTCACCCGCGACTGCTGCCGGTTATCCGCCCCTCGCAGCGGTCTCCCCTTCACAGTTAAAGCCAAACTCGAATTCCAGCACGGCCGCTTCCGCTGCCAATGTTTCGAGTTGGAGTGAGCGCCGAGCGGCTATCACGCGCTGGATTTCGGCAAACCGTTTGGCGACCCTGCTCGGCGCGTTAATCCTGTTGAGCCTCATCATTTATCTAATTAGCGGTCTGCGGCGGCGAAGTACGACTGCAGTTAAAAACCGTGATGTGAAGTCGAAAGTTCAGCCGAAATATACAGCGAGTGACTCGCTTGATGAATTGAGTCCTAAGCAAACACAAAAACTCTCAGACTCGGAGAGTGTTGTCGCCAACAAGGAAACTTCAGTGACTGCGTCTGAACCATCGAAGTCGTGGACTCTGCCGAAGCGAAGCTCCGCAGCTGTTACTGAAGATATCGACAAGGAAGATCGGGAGGTTTTCGAGTTATGACCGTCAACGTCGTAATGGAAAAGTGCATGGAGCTCGGCATCCGACTCGCCCTCAAAGGAGAAGCGAATGACCGGCTCCAGGTTGACGCGCCAAAGGGCGCACTCAGTGCTGAACTGCGCGATCAACTCACCGCCAACAAATCCGATCTAATCGCCGCTCTCAAAGCCCAGGCGGCCGCGCGCGAGTCGCAGACTGAAACCTCAGAGCCCGCCATAACCGTCACTCAGGAATCCAGCCGCACTACCCCCCAGTCCCCGGAGGCCAAGCCCTTGATACTCGAACAACCCTTCACTAAGCCGACTGTTAATACCGGTCGTGTTGAGGTGGAAGTAAATAACCTTCTAGCCGGTAGAGATTACGACGCCGGCGTGATCAATTCTCCCGATCCGCTGACGCGTCAGATAGTCTCAGCTCAATTGCTAACCGCCCTCACCAGTGGAAAAGCAAATCAGCACGAGCGGGCGCGAAGCGTGTTTGTGGGTCACGGCTTCTTCAGTGAGGCAGTTACGCAACTTCACACTGCCGATTCGCCAGGTGAACGCGCTGCGGCCGCGCGAAAGTTGGGTGCGGTAGGTGAAGCGAGGGCAGCAGC
>JBKPNP010000839.1:0-1813 GCA_046732775.1 Acidobacteriota bacterium | reverse complement strand
CATGCGGATAAATCCAGTCGCGGCCGGCACGCATCGGAAACCCACCTTCAACCAGGCCGGCTATGAATATGATTTTGAAACGAAGGCCGCGCACGTCCGTCGCTTCCAGCACACGGAGACCCGCGCGATCGGCCGCGCTATAGGCTTGCGATTGCGAATTTAAAGCGCGACGCACTTCCTCGATGAAGGTAAAGATTTTCGTCGGCGAAGAGTCGCCACCGATAATGCTCGCTGTGAAATCGATACTCTTGATCGCGGCGGCAAAGGCGCGACGCAGAGCCTCCAGGCTGTTGTAATTGAGCATTGCCTGTGGCAGCTCTTCATCTTCAGCCACCGCGCGGATTGGACGCGTGACCTGCGCGCGAAAATTGAAGTCGTCCAACAACTTCATTAACTCACGACGCAAACCAGCCGTTGTTCCTTCGCGACTAATCGTCTGAATCTTCGCGGCGAAGGTTTGAATGATGAGCGACGTCCAAGCGAGTGTCGCCGGATGTATGTCGCGTGAAGGGCGGCGTTTTCGTTCGACGTCCGCCGATTCCACTTTAGCCGTTTCGGCATTTTCGATTTGATCGGCTTCGTCAGGGTCGCGCGCCTGCTCAACCGGATCGATATTCAGTAGTTCCCTGGTGGCTTCCGCTCCCGGCAACTCCTTGATCAGCTTCGCTGCACGCTCGAGCCACGGCGCGACACGCAGTTCGCTGCCCACGTAAGCAAATGCATTCTCGAGCGCGTCTGCATCCCAGAAGCCGATCCGGTAACGCTTCCGCAGTTGCTCTTCTTTGCCGGCGGCGGCGTCGACACCTTCCAACAGCAGCTCGCGATACTGTGAGTCAAACTGTTCCGTCAGTGCCGCGAGGTCTTTGTCGTTGAGGCGAAAGTATTCTGACTTGATCAGGTCGGCGAGATCCGAGATGCGTGGCGCTGCTGTTTCGTCACGCGAGAGCTGTTCGAGGATCCCGAGCAGTTTGAGCACGGCGCGATTCGCTGGAATCGCATCAGTGTCGACGCGCGATTCGAGATTACAAGGCAGCGACTCTTCGCGCATGACGCGCGCGATCGTTTCCGCATAGGCAGCGCGCTGACGCACGACCAATGCAATGTCGGCCAGATGAAAGCCGTCTTGCAGCAGAAGTCGTTTAATTTCCTTGGCTATTTCGCGGATTTCCGTGTCGCGATCGCCGCATTCGAAGTAGCGAATCTCGGATTGAGGGAGCAATTCCGGCGCGTCGTTTTCAGCCTCCACGGCAGGTTTATCGGACAGTGAAGGGTTGAAGAGGTTCTCGCGTAGTCCAGCGAGCGCGCCGTTGGTGGCAATAATTTCGCCGGCAACCGGTGGCACGTCGAAGTCGGTGATGCCCTGCAGGTGTTCGACGGTTTCCTTGAACGGCAGAAAAATCTCGGCGTTGCGTTCGTCCTGATTCAAGTTAACCAAAACCGAGGGCACGCGCGGGATGAGTTGCTGCAAGATTTCACCCTGCACCGGAGTGAAGTCGAAGAAGCCGTCGAGCACCAGTAACTCAACCCCTTCTAGCCACGGCACCCTGACGGACAGGCCGTCAACTTCTCCTCTCAGCACTGAGAGCGCGCGCAATTGATCCGCGTCGGCCTCGCTCAGCTGATATTTGTTGAGCAGCTCAGTGTAGGTCGAGTAAATCAACGACACTTCGCGATCGAAATCGTTCTGTGTATGCAGCGCACCTCTCGGTGCATTCGCGTCTTGTGCCAGATCGGAAGTCCGCGCCGCGATGATCTCAGTTACTTCGGCCGGTGATTTCGCGGAACGTTCGATCTCACCGAGCAGAGTTGCGAT
>JBKPNP010000838.1:0-6772 GCA_046732775.1 Acidobacteriota bacterium | reverse complement strand
CTATGTATAATTCTGGCGGAACATTGGAATTTTACGGAGCAATGCCCGGACCTCGGCCGGACGCGAATGCTTCGGTGATCCTTAATTTCAGTTGCAATTCAGCCAAGAATACGGATTTCTTTAATTTAACGGGCAGAGGATCACAATTTGTGATTGGAATTGATAGCGCCAAAAGCGGTAATGGCGGCACAGGCATTGGTACTTTGGAGAAGGCGGCGGCAGCATTTGTGAAGGCCTATGCCAATTCGAAAGGATCGTTAGACAAGAGGGTTGAAGCGGGGATTAAGGCCGCCCAGGACGAGATTGATCATTCTGGCGCTGAAGTGGATAAGGGCGATAGAGTAGTTATTGTGAAACGGACCAGGGGGTAGGGAGCACTCGCTATGACATATGTAAAAGTTTGCCTGTGTTCGGTCTTAATAGTGCTTTTGAATGGATCCATACTGCATGGCCAAGAACAGACCAGTTTAAAGTCAGCGCAGCGACATTTTGATCGCGCCAGATGGTTGGAAGCTAACAGCGATCCAGCTGCGGAGCAGGAGTATAAGCTCGCAATTGAGGCTCGGAACGGCAGTTATGCGGAGGCATGGCAAGGCCTTGAACGTTTTTACGCGGCGCAGTTAAGATTTTTTGAGGCTTCCACAGCACTGCAGAATTATATTTCCTTGACCCCAAAAATGCGTCACGAGGGGGACGTCGAAGAACTCCTCAATTTGCGGCAGGCGGCCGAACTTCAGAGCCGCATTGCTAAATCAGATCCGCCTTTACTTGAAGACCTTTTGCAGTTTGGCCCCAACGTGATGGCTTATGGAGGGCCTGACAAAGCGGCCAAGTACGCAGAAATGGCGGTGAGATTCTATCCGAATTCGAGCGCGGCATATCTGATGTTAGCAGGCTACCTGCCTTCGGATAGTCCAGAAGGAAAAGAACGGCAACGGGAACTCCTTGAGCAGGCTATAAGATTGGATATGAGCAGTTCGGCTGCTCGTAGCCAATTAGGCTGGTACTATTTGAGACTAGGAAAACACCTGGTAGAGGCCGAGCTTGAATTTAGGAAGGCGCTGGACATCTCGCGCGAACAAAATGCCGATGCCTGGTACGGGCTTGCACATGTTCTATCAGCTCAGGGTCAAAATAAAGACGCCATACAGGCCTATCATAACCACCTAAGACTTCGTAAAATTCCTTCCGCAAACGACGCCTACGTCCGCCGAGAGATTGAGCGACTTTCAAAATTCCACCCGGACTGTCGATGATCGCTTCCTCTACAACTACTTGCCCCTAGTGAAAAAGCTGGCTAAGAAGCAGCTAGAGTTAGCAGCACTTTTGGCGGCACTAGCCGATCACCACGATAGCGTTCAGCCGGATAACCGAAGTCGAAGCGTGGACAGCAACCCCAGGCCCTCAAACATATAACGCAACAACTGACTTCGGCGCTAAACCTGAAAAATCTCGCGACCTCGCGTCGGCGGGTGCGCGCCCTCATTTCAACCCGCCGCGTCCTGTCTTAGCCAACCTTAAACGGCGATCTGAAATACTTCGTCGCTAAATCTCACAAGAGTTAGGAAGTCGTTCGGATTTGAGATTTGCAGCTGGACGCTGTTCTCAGCGAGACAATTGCAGACCAATATTCGCTCTCGGAGAGGTCTGCGCCGACTCGAATATGTCGACTCATCACACACCAGGCACTAAAAATGAATAGGAGACCCCATGTCTGAAGCTGAAATTCCTGTCACTTCAAAAGCCGATCTCGATCTTCCGTCGGGAATGTTTCGCGCCGGCAACAAAGTTGAATCCACCAGGATTCAAATGGACCGCAAAAAGTTCGGTTTAGTTTATGTCGACATTCAATTTACCGATCTCGACGGCCAGGCCGTTTATGAGGGCGATATCGTGCTCGGCAAAGCGAACGATGTTCGTGGAGTAAACGACCCCGGTGAGAAAGGAATCGGAATTATTGGCCCGGAGTATCGTTGGCCAGGAGGCAAAGTGCCGTTCGTTACCGAGGAAGCGTTGGCGCCGCGCGTCACCGCAGCCATCGCTCACTGGCAAGAGAACACTCCTTTCAGTTTCAAGTTGAGAACGAACGAGACCGATTACCTCTCGTTCAAGCGTCTGAATGGTTGCTGGTCTCAGGTAGGACGACGCGGCGGTGAGCAGGAAATCTCACTGGGGACGGGCTGCGGAATTGGCGCCGCAGTGCATGAAATTGGACATGCGCTCGGGCTCTGGCATGAGCAGAGTCGCAGTGATCGCGATAACTTCATTGAGATCATTCGCGAGAATATTATTCCGAGCCAATTGCACAACTTTGATATGCACGCCCAGGATGGCGAGGATCTCGGCCTCTACGACTATGGTTCCATCATGCACTACCCGGCGACCGCGTTCAGTGTCAACGGCGGTGTAACGATCCGAGCAAAAGGTGGAGCAGAAATCGGACAACGCAACGGCCTGAGTAAGGGAGATATCGCGGCGATGAAATTGATGTACCCGGAGTTGACCTGGTAGAGAATGGTGCCTGGTGTTAACTAAGAGTCGTGGAAGAAGACGATAAGATCGCCGCTCAGAAGCGTACAACTCTCTCTGGTCACATTCTTATTCCAGCAGCCACTGCGCCCATCGAGCGAGGCGCAGCTAAAGTTCAGTTGGAGGAAATCACCGCTGAGGATGCTCCGGCAAGAGTAATTGCCGAGGTCAACCTGCCTGACATTCAGCATCGTTCAGGCGTTGGAGACACTTTGATTCCATTCGCGCTCTCAATTGCGAGCGAGGCGGTTGACTCTCATAAAGATTACGCACTGCGGGTGTGGATCGATCATGATAGCGACGGACAGCGGAGCGCCGGTGACTTGTACAACTCGGAGCGTCAACGCGTTTTCGATAGTGAGGTCAACCACCCCTTAACGATCCGCGTCGGGCGTTAATAACCGTTAATTTGAGATGAGATCAAGATGGCAAGGAATCCCGACCATTACGCGATCGTTGTAGGAATCGATGGGTATCCTCAGCTCCTGCCGCTGCGCTCGGCAAACCAGGATGCGACCTTCTTTGCCAAGTGGTTACAAAAGGAGAATGGCGGTGGCCTGGATCCCAACAACATCGAGCTGATCATCTCTCCCCCGAAGTTACCTCCGGATCCCTTTGACGCCCAGCCGGTCGCCGCCAAGATCGACCGGGCACTAACCAGATTCGGATTTGAAAAAGGCGGTCGCATCGGGTCGCGCTTGTACTTTTATTTCGCCGGCCACGGCTTTGGCCCGGAGTTCGACAACGTGGGCATGCTCATGGCCACGGCTGCTATGCAAAGGTTGAAGGACAACGTTGGCCTGCGCGACTTCCGAACGTTCTTTCGCCAGAGCGAAGCGTTTGATGAAGTGGTTTTTTTCCTGGATTGCTGTCGAGACCCCATTGGGGGAATCCAGACGTTTGGCCCAAAGATTGATTTGCCCGCGCCGAGGGCGGGCGTGTCGGTTAGAGATGTGGTGGTGATGGCCGCGCAATATGGCGAGAAAGCATTCGAGCCGGTGCTCGACCAGGAGACCCATGAACGCCGGGGTATTTTGACCAAGGCGATACTCGAAGGCCTCACGGAACCGGCAGCAGCCGACGGATTGGGCCGGTTCACAAAGTCATCACTGTTCAGATACGTGACCGATCGCGTACGAGATCTAAGTGATGACGTCAAACTAAAGCAATCGCCGGAAGTCGATGATCCCAAACCCGACCAGGAATTGGTTTTCAGTACCATACCTCACAGCGAACTTAGCTGGTTGAAGGTACGGATTAGTGCGTCGCCTGCTTATCAAGGCGAGTTGATTCTGATGGATGACAAGTCGCTACCAATAATCAGCCAACCGGCTGCTGGTCTGACGAAGGAAAATCCCTGGGAACTCACTCTCCTGCGTAATCGCTGGTACTCGTTGACTCACAAGCAAAACGGAGTATTGAGCAAACCTCAAATACTGTCGCTGGAACAGGCGCCTGATCCATATGAGTTTACCTATGAGTAATCGAACCTATTGAACTGCCCGGAACCGGGTTGAAAGAAGGAAGGGCGGCGTTGTGCCTAACAAACTTGACCATTACGCCATCGTGGTCGGGATCGACGATTACCTCAAACCCGACGGCGTTTCTTCGCCCGTAACAAACGCAACGGACTTTTTAGAGTGGCTAACGGCCGCCGGCGGCGGTGATCTTCCCACCCAAAACATCCGGACTATCTTCTCGCCCGGGATGGCCGGCGATCCGCAGGCCGCGCCACTCATTGCCGCCGACATCGATCAGGCGTTGATAACCCTGGGCGCGAAGACACAGCAGCGTATCGGCCAGCGGCTTTACTTCTACTTTAGCGGGCGCGCCTGTGGCTCGAGCTTTGACGACATGGTCCTTTTAATGAACCGGGGACCCGCCGATGTGTTCTCCGGCATCTCCCTAAAAGCCTACCGTCAGCTGTTTTGTCTCAACGAGTTCTTTGACGAAGTTGTTTATGTGCTCGATTGTCTTTACATCGACTCAGAAGTTCGCCTCGAAGGGGGCGCGCCCCACCTGATGTTCGCTGCCGCACAACCGACGTCTTCGATAAAAGAGTTCCTATTGATGTCATCACCGCTGTCAAAGAGCGAAGTCGCCGAAAACTACGATGAGCCCTTAGTTACCAGGGCTGTATTGGAAGGACTTCGCGGCTCAGGCGCGAACCAGCACGGGGCTATAACCTCTACCAGTTTGGCGGATTACGTTCGCCGTCGCGTGAGAGATTTGGCCTCAAGCTCAAAACTGCTGAAGTTGCCGGACATACTCCTGCCGCAACAGGAAATCGTCTTTGGCGAGGTTTCAGTATCTCCTCTGGTAGGAACGCTGACAGTAGAGGTGCCCCACTGGTCTGCCGAAATAAGAATCTTCAACAATCTCTTTCAAAGCGTCGTCTCGTTCATCGATATAAAAGAGAGTCAGCTTTCTACGGGCACGTACGAGGCTAAAGTGGAACTGCCCGAAGGTATTTATAAAGTTGAGGTGACGCTGGAGGGGAAATCAGAAAGTCAGCTGGTGGCCATTCAACTAAATCAAGCATGTTCAATTTTAAAGGACAGCTGGAAGACTCTGGCTTTCGTATCGGCGGCGCCTCTAGCCGGCTCCGCAACGACTCATGAGCGCCATATGAAACCGGCAGTCGAGTGGAGTCGGAAGACTACCTGGAAGCAGGCGCCGGGTGGGTCCAGCAGGTTGTTCCTCTTCGTGAGGACTTCGCAGCCCCGTACCTACAAGTCATTCGCTGACGGATTACGGCTCCTTAACGCCAAGGAGCAATCGGTAACGGATTTTTCGGATAGCACAGTGAAGAATGCGGCAGACGGCTGGATGGCATTCTGCGCCGATCTGCCGCCGGGTTTCTACATACTTCGGCGTGGCCGAATGGGTGTTCGCGTGCGACAGCAACCGCTTTACCTGTGTGCTGGCTGGGAAACGCAGGTTTTTCTTGAAGGACAAACCCGGCCCTCGCTTCGCACCATGACAATGAACATGGCTCGCAAAGGCGAGGGGTTTAAACCGGATGACGAGGCAACGATAGCAACGGAAGCAGTGCTTGACAGCATGCGCTACAGCACCGGCAATAAACAGTTGGTGACTCGTGAGAAATTGACTTCGCTACTTAAAGGAAAGTTTGAAAATCCATGGCTTGGAATTCTGGCCTGCTACGCGTTGCGTCTTCAGCAGACCGAAGAGGGCGAAACCTCTGATGAGAATAAATCACTCCTGGATCATGTGCTGAGTTTTCTGGATGTGATTAGTGACCATCCTGATGTGAAAGCGCTGAGGTTAAAGTTTGATCAGCCGGCCGCCGCTGCCTTCCCGCATCCGCCGCTGATGCGACATGGCATGGCGATGGTGCATCGTCATTCGCTGTCGTTTCGCAAAACCATCCCGCTTTACAGTCTCACAGATCGGGTCATGCCAAACCTGGTGGCTAACTCTCCCTGGACTGCCTGGCGTCATCTTGCCGATCGCGACCGGCTTGCTGGGAAGGTAGAGCCAGCCGTTGATACCTCAAACGAAAAATGGATCAGAAGTCTGACCGAAAATGCCCTTTCCAACGCTACCGCGATCTTGCAATCAACTTTCCCTAAAGCACCGGTAGTTCAACTGGCGCAGCTACTAAAGCAAACGATGGGCGGCGATAAGCCTTCCAAAGCGGTGACGCGTAAAGCTATCACCATGGCCCTGCAGTCGTTCGCGGATTCGCCACTGCTCGACATTCTGCAAACGATGATGCGGACGACAGACCTGGACTCACTGCCCAGTACCGTCCCCTTGAAAAATGCCGGGAGTCTCAAAGGTTTGTTGAATAGCGTGAAGGCAGAGGACATAAGCAAGAGCCTGAGCCTGTCCCTGGCCCACGCGGAACAAGGTTTGGAAAGCCTGCGGCAAGCGATCAGCTCAGACGCTGAGGCTACGAAGGGCCGTGGGCGGAAGCCCAAGTTGACAGCCGACGAGCAGGCAGTGCTCGAGTACATAGTGGTCGAAACTGCGAAGGAGAAAACCGTCGCACAGCGCGAGAGCGTGCCTGAACCTAGCGGGCTCGAGTCTATTAAGCCGGCGGAACTTGGGACAGCGAGCGTAAGTGACAAGGCGGGCGATCCTGCTGAGACTGCTGACGAACCAATCGCCGTGCATCCCGCGCCGTCGGCATCGGTCACTATTGAAGATTGCGTGAGCACCATGCGCAGCGAGGCCGCGCGTATCGCCATCACGCCAACGGGGGCGACGGCGAATC
>JBKPNP010000837.1:0-8084 GCA_046732775.1 Acidobacteriota bacterium | reverse complement strand
GCTGCCGCGTGTTGTTTTCTCGCCGGCAATCCTCCGACCGCCTCTACGAGATTTTTTCTGGTCACACTCAGCGCTGTGGCTACCGTTTCGCCGATGATTAATTCAGTCAACGCAGACCCGCACACAAGCGTTGGCGGGCAGCCGTACGCGAGAAAGCGCGCGTCCTCGATGCGACCATCGCGAACGCGCAGCGCCAGCGTCAGGCGATCGCCACAAGCAGGATTGTTCGCCTCGGCAACATGAGTCGCGCCGGTAAGTTCGCCGGCGTTTCGCGGGTTGGCAATGTGATCGTTGAAAATTTCGGAGTAAGGCATGAACGACGGCAGTCAAACACTTCCTCAACTGGGCCATGAGGTCAAGTACCGTCCGCGGAAGCGGATGGGTAAGCGTGGCGATTCAATACGACTCACCCGCTACCGCAGGTGGTACTGACGTCATCACGGCGGCAAGTCATCTTCAGCTACATGAATTAGTCTACGACGAAGCCTAAACTCCAACCTCAATTCGCGAAGCCTTATTCAAAGGTGAGAGACGCCTCAGATTGTTGACCGCTCGGGTTAAGGTTTCGACGACGTAGTCAACGTCTGCGTCCGTGTTGTCTTTGCCGAAGCTGAACCGGATTGCGCCGCGCGCGAGCTCATCGTTCCGACCTAAGGCGCGAATGACGGGGGACGGTTCGAGCGTGCCGGATGAACAAGCCGAGCCAGTGGAAACGGCAACGCCTTGCAGATCGAGACTGATCAGGAGCCCTTCGCCCTCAATGAAGCGGAACGAGATATTTGCCAGGTTCGGCAAGCGCTGCAATGAATCGCCGTTAAAAACTACATCTGCAATTTTTTCGCGCACCAACGTTTCAAAGCGATCGCGCAAGGCGCGGTCGTGTTCCGCTCTGACCTGGATTTCCTCGCGTGCCAGCTTTGCTGCCGCGCCGAAGGCGACGATGCCAGGAACATTTTCCGTGCCCGCGCGGCGCTCGCGTTCCTGATGGCCGCCGACGTTTTGCGGCACCAGCCGCACACCGCGCCTGACGAACAAAGCGCCCGTGCCCTTGGGCGCGTAGAGCTTGTGCGCGGATAGCGTTAAGAGATCGCAGCCGAGCGCCTCAACGTCGACAGGAATGCGACCGGCCGCCTGGACTGCGTCCGTATGTAACCATAGCTGACGACCACGACTGCGCTCGTCGCGTACCAATTCGGCAATCTGCTGAACCGGTTGGATGGTTCCGATTTCGTTGTTTGCGAGCATGACCGAGATGAGAGCCGTGTCCGGCTGCAAGCTCGCTCGTACGTCGTCCAGCCTGACGATGCCGTCGTCGTACACCGGCAGCCTCGTTACTGTCCAGCCATGCTTTTCGAGTTCGTCAACGATACCGCGAACGGATGGGTGTTCGATCGCGGTCGTGATTACGTGTCCCTTCGTCGGACGTGCTTCGGTGATGCCGCGTATCGCCAGGTTGTTGGCCTCGGTGCCGCCGGAGACAAAGACGATTTCGTTTGCCCGGGCGCCGATAAGCGTCGCGACTTCCCGGCGCGCGCGATCAACGGCGGCACGAGCCTGCTGGCCAAATAAGTGAACGCTCGAGGCATTGCCAAACGACTCGGTCAAATAAGGCAGCATAACTTCGACGACGCGCCGATCCGCCGCAGTCGTAGCGCTGTGATCGAGATAGACTTTGCGTGTTTCTGCCATGTTCTGCTGTCGCGCGCGCCAACCAGTCGCGAAAAAAAAGCATCTGACGTCCAGTCCGAGCCGGACACGTCAAATTAGTGCCGTCGAATCATTGTAACGCAAGCCAATCCGGACCGACGGCTAAGCGCAGTTTGCGCTACAATACAGCGGTTTTAAATGCAGTTAAGGTTACCCTCTCCCAAGGACCAAACGGCAGCAACAACGCCGCAAATCTCTGGAAGGAACAACAGATGAAATATTTTAGAGTCCCCCTCGTCGTTCTGCTGGCTCTCGTCTTTGCCGCAGGCGCCAGCTTCAACGCTCTTACGACCAGCGCCGCGCAGGGTCAGTCCACCGCACTGGAACGAGGTTATCGCACCGGTTATTCCGACGGCTACAGCGCGGGGGCGCGCGACATCGCCGATAAGAGTGCGCGCGACTACCGCACGACCGGCGATTACCAGCGCGCCGATCGGAACTACAACGAAGCCTGGGGCACGATCGAGGATTATCGCGACGGTTATCAGCAGGGTTTTGAAACAGGCTACAACGCGGGCTACGAGCGCCGGCCGTTTCAGTCAACGATTCCTACCGGTCTTGCTCGTCGCGGCGCAGTCGGCCCCGCGCCGGATAACAACGACGCGAACGCTACGATTCAACGCCCGGCAGAAAACACGCCGGATAATTCAAGCGCACCAGACAATGGAGGTGCACCTGATAATGCGAATGTTTCTTCCGCACCGGTTTCCGCGAGTAACGCGCCAAACGGACCTTTCGTGATCTCGCGCGACACGATCCTTCTGGTTGAGTTGCAGTCAAATCTTTCGACTGACGCTACGCAGCGCGGCGATCGATTCCAGGCGCGAGTGATCGAGCCACGTGAATTCTCTGGCGCAATGATCGATGGTCGGGTTGCTCGCGTTAAGCGAGCAGGCAAGGTGAAGGGAACCGCGCAGATGCAACTCGAGTTTGAAACCATTCACCTGCAGGACGGCCGCACCGCCCCGTTCAACGCCGACGTCGTCGATATCATCGACACGGGCAGAGATGATGCGGGCAGGGTTGACTCAGAAGGCGGGGTGCGCGGAAAGAGTTCGACCAAAGATGACATCACCAAGGTTGGCGCGAGCACAGGCATCGGCGCGCTGATTGGAGCAGTGATCGGCGGCGGCGAGGGCGCTGCGATAGGCGCTGCGATTGGCGGCGCGGCTGGTGCGGGTACCGTTCTCAGCAAGCGCGGTCAGGATGTGCATCTCTCGAGTGGTCAACAAATGAAAATTCGCACGGCCACTGAGACGCGTATTCAAAACAACTTTCAGTGACGAACCGACGGGTAGACGCAACAACGCGGAGACAGGCGGGGAAAACTGTTCCCGATGTCTCCGCGTCTGCATGTTTAGAGGCGCCGACCGTCACACTCCTGACTGACTTTGGCACGGCTGATTATTTCGTGGCCGCCGTAAAAGGAGTAATCCTGACGGCGAACCCAAAGGCTCGCCTCGTCGATATTACGCACGAGATAGCGCCGCAAGACATCGAGTCTGCGGCCTTTACACTTTTAGCGGCCTGCGAAGTGTTTCCCGACGGCACTACGCATTTAGCCGTGGTTGATCCGGGGGTGGGTTCCGAGAGACGGCCTTTGTTGATGCAGTTGGGCAAGCAATTTTTCGTTGGCCCCGACAATGGCATCTTTAGCTACGTTTGCGATCGCTTCGAGGAATCCGGCGGTACGCCAAAGTTTTTTCAACTCACCAACGAGGACTTCTTCCGACAGCCGTTGAGCGCGACCTTTCACGGTCGCGATGTCTTTGCGCCCGTGGCTGCCGCGCTGTCGCTGGGCACGAAACCAGCCCTGCTCGGTACAGAGATAAACGATTGTGTCCGTCTTCCCGCATTGCGGCCAACGCACTCGCGCGACGGTAAACTCCTCGGTCGCATAATTCACATTGATCGTTTTGGGAACTGCGTTACGAACTTCAGAAAGAACGATCTAGCCGAGCAAATGATCGGACGGTTTAGGTTGAGCGTTAAAGGTAAATCAATTACGAGCGTGCACCGGTTCTTCGCCGCAGAGGGAAGCGGTAAAGAAAAGGTGTTTGCCATTTGGGGAAGCGCGGGCTTTTTGGAGTTAGCCGCAACGAACACTTCCGCTGCGCACATATTGAAAGCGAAGCGGGGCGATGCCGTGAGCGTTAGCTGAGTGGAGCGCAACCGTCCCGGTTGCGTGCTTATCATTACACGCAAGCGAGACGCTTGCGCTCCGGTCGCTCCAGTCCGTGCGTTCCACCCTAACTTGTCACGTTTTGTTCGGTTTGTTATCTTCGGTCCAACAAGAAAAAATTCATGACTACCACAGCAAACACGTCAGCAGCGAGTTCAGCAGGACTTCGAGGTGTCGCCGCGGCGACTTCATCTATCTCCGATGTCAACGGCGAAAAAGGCGAGCTCATTTACCAGGGCTACAACATTCACGATCTGGCGAACAATGCCACGTTCGAAGAGGTTGTGTTCCTGCTTTGGAATAAACGCTTGCCGAACGCGGACGAGCTTTCACAACTCGAGCAATCGCTTCGCGCCGCCTATGAAATTCCGGCGGAGCTGATCGCGTTGATGAAGCAGTTTCCGCGCGAGGCTGATCCGATTGATGTCTTGCGCACCGCGGTTTCGGCCCTGGAGTTTTACGATTCCAACTCGCGCGACATTTCGCGCGAGACGAGTCTCAAGACGGCGATCAGACTGACCGCGCAATTCCCGACGCTGGTGGCCGCTGCCGAACGTATTCGTAACGGCGCCGAACCAATCGCTCCTGACGCAAGTCTCAACATCGCCGCGAACTTTCTCTACATGTTGAAAGGCGAAAAGCCTTCGGAACGCGAGGCGCGGATTTTTGACGTATGTCTGATTCTTCACGCCGATCACGAGCTGAACGCTTCAACCTTCACGGCGCGCGTGGTTGCCGGTACGCTGGCTGACATGTACGCCGCCATCACAGCCGCCATCGGCGCGCTTTCCGGACCGCTTCACGGCGGCGCCAACACGGCCGTGATGAAGACGCTGCTGGAAATCGGCACGGTTGAAAACGTCGAACCATTTATCAGGCAAGCTCTAAGTGCGAAGCGGAAAATGATGGGTTTCGGGCACGCGGTTTACAAAACGGAAGACCCGCGCGCGACTCACCTGCGTAGGTTTTCCAAAGAGATTGCCGAGAGTGCCGGGGACTCCAAGTGGTACGAGATGTCTCGCAAAGTTGAAGAAGTGATGATGAGCGAGAAGGGACTTTATCCCAACGTTGATTTTTACTCAGCCTCGACCTACTACATGATGGGAATTCCGCTCGACCTCTACACGCCCATCTTCGCCGTCAGCCGAATTTCAGGTTGGACCGGCCACGTGCTCGAGCAGTACGCGGATAACAAACTCATTCGCCCGCGCGCCGAATACATTGGCGCGCGCGACCTGCCCTGGATACCAATGAACGAAAGATAGCCGACTGGAGCGCAACCGTCCCCGGTGGCGCAGGTAGGAAAGACGCAAGCGGGACGCTTGCGCTCCAGTCCCGCTCACGGCTTCTCGCGCTGCGCGCTCGTTGCGGGCGGGACGCCCGCGGTCCCAGGCCCTGCGCTCCCCGTGTCCGACATGTAGTAGCCGCGGCGCGCACTCACTTCCAGCTTGCGCAGTTTGCCTTTCGCATCCGGGGCCTTCACGCGCACTTCGAGTTGATGCAGCTGACCGTTGTCTTTCTCATCTTCCGCGAGCGTGAATCCGAGGCTGTAACGCGCCGTCAGGTTGCCGATGATCCTGCTCAGACCGGCGGCGTAGTCTTTCGTCCGTTTCACTTTTACTGCCTCGCCGCCTGACTGCTCAGCCAGTCGCTTTGCCGTCCCGTAGACGCTCAAACCGAGCATCCCCGCGATGGGTTTTCCGATCGGCATTAACATTTTGAACAGCGTCCGCAGCTCGGTGGTGAGGGAACTGAAGATTACGTTTTGACGCAAAACCAATTGCTCGGTGGCGTCGCGATCTTCGAAGAACATCGGCGTGATTCCGTCTGAAACCCACACAATGGCAAGTTGCGAATTCGGCCGCTCCTTTTGTGCTTTCCGCGTCGAATCCTTAACGGCTGCGGCCATGTCGTAAACGTCCCCAAGCTCCATCGTGACGTCACCGCTCTTGTTCTGCCGTTTGACAGCGACTGAACCGTCCGCCCGCGTCGTGCGTGTGACGGTCGACCCGTTCTTGCCTTTGATCACTTCAACTTGCTGATCCTGATCGGACTGCGGCGTACCGGGTCCCGGCCCGCTCGAATCTTTTGCCGGTGCACCGAGGGTCAGGCTGCTGGTGTGGTCGGCATCGTTCTCGCCCGCTTTTCCGGCGCGGGCATCGGCTAATGCCTCATCGACGTCGATGAACTGCGGCGCCTTCATTAACGCGGCAGCGATCTGTGAGTGATCCCGCGTAAAGCCGGTGAGCCAGAGCCGGTGCGCGTCCTCGCCGTTGAGATCGATCGCGAGGATTGCCACTTCATCTTCCGGTGACAATTTCGCGAGTTCATCGCCCATCGCTTTGAGAATTTCCGGTCGCTTGAGAAAGCGGCCCGCGCCACTGTCGCGCAGGTCGAGCACGAGCACGAAAGCTAGCGGCTTGCGCGCCTGGCCTTCGCGCGTGAAGTACGCTATCGGTCGCGGATTTCCGTTATCAAGAATTTCAAAGTATTCCGGTTTGAGTTCAGTAATCGGCACCCCGGTTCGTTTGTCTTTGACGAGCGCGTCCATGAACACGACACGAGTGTTGATACGAATGGTGTCAGCCACTTCCTGTGCGCCCGCACGGCTGGAGCTCAGCACGACCAGTGCGACGATGGCTGCGATAACCAACAGCAAGCGCATCGTGGTCTTATCGATTTCAATCCTGACGTTAAACTCTGAGTTCATGTCTCTGCTCCTAGTCCGACGAACTTTAGTTTGTCGTCTTAACGACAAGCTCAAGCTTGTCGGACATTGCTGGTGAATTAAATCAAGAGGAGAGAATTGGCGTAGTCTCTATTCGTCATTCGTAGCGTCGGTGGTGATCATGTTGCCCATTTCATCCGGCGTCTGCATGAGTTTCGCTAACGTTTGCGGAGAAACTGTCACCTGAACTACGAACGCGTCCCTTGGCTCGAGTGTTACAACCAATACCTTAAACTTTTCGCCCGCATCCTGTAGGTAGATATAGGTCTGTTCCTGTTCTTTCGGCGACGCCACCTGAATCAGTGGACTCCAACTCGTCGCCAAGGCCGCGCCCATCTGAGATTTGAATCTGGGATAACCACCAACTGCGCGGAAATCCTGATCTTCGAAGTAGGCGACCCTCACGCTGCCGGCTTCCGCGATTTGACGTCGCCGTCCGCCGGAAATGCGCGCGATTGTGGTCGCGGTTTTGATACCGGCCTTCGCAAGCAGCGGCACGCCCTGATGTTTGACGTGATAGAACTGCTCGATGAGTTTGACGACGTCGCTGAATCCATCATCCCGGCCCTGTGCCGGCGGCGTGAATACCGACGCGATAACTAACAAGACTGAGGCGACACCTGGCTTCATGGCTAGACTCCGTTTCAGTTCTTGCGTTTCGCCTTCGGATAGTCGATACCGAGCACCGGCACGCCGAAGTTACCTTCAAGTTCTGACAGCTTTTCAAGGTCAACCGGTCCAACGATATTTACTACCGTGATTTCCTTCGGATCGGTCGCCAACACTGCCAGTCCGCTGATTTGCCCGGCGACGTGCATCAGGTAAACCTCGACGCTGCCCTCTTTCTTGCTGTTGATGTTGACGATTCGGCTCCAGGCTGTGTTGCGGAATTGCACCCGAATGCTCTCTAGGTCTGCCACTGAATACTGGCCCTCAGTTTCAAACTCGAAACTCCTGACATAGATTCCCTTCAGGCCGTTGACGAGCGCCTTCACTTTGGCTTCGTCGGGCTCTTTGCTCGAGAGAAACTTCGCCGTCATCTGCATCAGGCTTTCGTCGATGTTGACGTCGACGGTTTCGCTGGCTTTGGCTGCAAGGGCATCGAGCTGATCCGTTTTTATTCTGCCGTCCTGCGCCCGGGCGGTTGCCGTTGCCGCAACTGACAGCAGCAGGAGTAGCGCGAGTCTCATTGTTGTGTTGGTTAGTAATTTCATTGCTCTATTCATCCTATTTTGTGTTGGTTGTGAACCTGATCTTTTTGATTCAATTCCTGAGCTTTCTTTTGGGCGTAATTGAGTTTGGCGCTGACGAAGCGAAACGCCACCATCAATTGGTCTTTAGCGGCTTCGGCCTCCTCGAGTCTGCGGGCCGCGATTTCAGGGTTAACTGCCTCTCGGTGAATTCGTTTTCCACGAACTGCTAAAAGCGATTGTCGTGGTGCTGCGGTTCGAGAAGTATCGACCGCCG
>JBKPNP010000836.1:0-4075 GCA_046732775.1 Acidobacteriota bacterium | reverse complement strand
CGAAGTCGGGTTGTAGAGCTCGACGTAGTCGTTGATGTAAGTCGCATTAGAATTTCCGCCGCCGCCGTAAACCTGACTGATGGTGACGTGATCCGGAATGATGGGTAACACACTCAACAGAATATTCGTGTTGCCGGTGCGGGCCTGGGCGTCGGTGACGGTCACTGGAAGAGACTTCATGCCCGCCGGATTATTCGCCGGCACTGTGGCCACAAAAGTGTAAATCGAGCCTGAGCCACTGAACGCCTGGTTGGCGGATCCGCCGATCGAAGTGAGATCGGCTGTAACGTTGATCCCGGTGCTCGCGGGATTCTGAGCGGCAGCCACGTGCACAGTCAGCGTCGTGGATTGTCCCTGCACAACAGTGCTCGGATTCGCAGAGCCAGAGGCCGACAGCCCGGTACAATCGTGCACCGGTGAAGCAGTGTTGTGCGGATTGGGCGCTGCTGTCACAAAGTCAGCCGCGTTGTCATTAGTGTCAAAACACCCTTCATTGCGTCTCTGCGCTGCGGTCGTATTGGAGAGCCCTGGAGCCGCTCCCGAACCTTCGTAGCAAGCGCCGATGACCGGATCAGATCCGTAGCCTACAAGGTCGACGAGTCCTGACGCCGCGTTGGGGCAGGTTCCCGCGATGGGAGTCGTGTTGTTTACCAACGCAACTTTGGTTGAACCAGAACTAACCGCAATTGTTCCAACCGCGTCGGGTGCAGGCAGATTATCCGTGCCTCCTGCGCCTTGAGACTCCTGAACCAGATAGTACTGGCCAGGTTGAAGCGTGACATTTGTTAGCGGCGTAACTTCCCAACTGTTCGATGCAAATGACCAAGCCTGGACAGACCAACCATTGAGGCTCACGGGCGCGCTGCTGTGATTGATAAGTTCGACGAAATCGTTTTTGAACGTTGAACCCGTGTTTCCACCGCCACCGTACACCTGGCTGATAACGACATTGTTCTCCGGCGCAGGCGTCGGAGTTGGCGTTGGAGTAGGTGTCGGAGTTGGAGTTGGAGTTGGAGTCGGAGTTGGGGTTGGGGTTGGTGTTGGTGTTGGAGTCGGTGTTACGCCTGCAGTTCCACTGACGCTGAAGTTGTCTACTCGGCCTGTCCCTCCGGTCGCTACGACCGCTCCGCCTATTGCCGTCGTTGAGTTGTCAACCAAACGGACGTAGACGGTTGTTTGGTTATCTAAGGCTGCTACGGCACTTAAATCTAAAGTTCTTCGTGATGCAGCTTTTGGACTGCCGGTAGTGCTCCACCCGTCATTCGTAATGGAGTAAGTACTATTTGCCCCCGTCGCATCGGTAAAGGAAACGCCGTCAGTACTGTATTGAACTTTGAAATCCTTTGGCCCCGTGTTACTGCCTGTTTGATCCCAAGTGATGCTAATCCCGCTATAACCAGTGGTACTGAACGAAAATTGAGAATAATCTCCGACGGCCCAATGGTCAGCTGAAACGGATCGTGCGGATCCATTGCCAGCGGGATTAGTCCAAATTGTTGCCGAGCTTGCATGGAACGCGGCAAACGCGGAACCCGCTGTCAATGCCCCCGAATCAGCAGCAGGAGAGCCTCCGATAGTAGGAGATTGGGCTGTCCCAGTTGTCGTGACGCCCTCGAATCCCCATGCCGCCATGACGACGCTCGCGGCCGATGCGCTGCGCAGGTTGGGGGCAAATATTAAGGCCACGCCCAGGGCGACGAATAATATTGCTGAAATGAATAAAGACAGGCGAGACCGCGAGGTGAAGCCGAGGGAATTAGACATAGAAATATCCTTTCAAACTGCTCAACTAAAAATCCGCACGTTGGTTACGGGATTACCAAGAGACGAGGCCCTAGGGAATGTGTGAAGTTTTTACCAACATTCTTGCAGGCGGTCAAGCCGAGATGCCGGAATTCTTGCAAGCAATTATCGGTATGGGCACGGCATGCAACCCGGACGGTTGCGCTCCGGTCGCGACTGAAGCGCAGCAGGACTGGAGCGCAAGCGTCTCGCTTGCGGTTCATAGTCTCCCTACTCTCGGATGGCAGTGTAGCTCTCCATAACTGTCGGGCTACTGCACCAGAGTGGACAGCGCGATTTAACTGACCACATCCATGTCATTCTTTATAGTTGTAAGCGTGAGGTGTGACTGAGGTATCAGACGAGCCAGCTAGCGGATCTTGATTGAAGGATCGCCAAAATAAATCCAGGTGCTGCGCACGTCCGGATCAGAGCTGGCATTTTTCGCGATCTTGATCGCGTCGCCTAAAGCGATGGGCGTGGCGCCGTAGAGTTGACGGTAAAGCTCGAGTTCCATCTGGCGTTGGCCCGGCGTAATCGTCAAGCCTGAAGACGCGAAAGCGGCGACAGCGCCGCCGTTTGGCGCTTTCAAAAACGCTTCGGCGAGAGAGACGATGGTCGGCGACAGGTAATAGCCATTGAGACAATCCATCACGATTACAAAGGAGAGCTTATTGCCGTTGGTGAGCGCGGCGGCATCGGCGGTGTTGAAAATTGACGCACCCGACCAGACGTCAACATTCCCGTGACCGGAGTAGTTGACGACGGATCGTCCGGCGTTGAAGCCATTAATTACGTTAATTTTTGCCTGCGCCGGACCGTCGACGCGCACGTTTACACGTTGCACAGTCACGGCCCCGGGAAGCAGTTGCTGCACTGCATCACTCGAAGTTTCGAAGTCCCAAACGGCCGGCGTGCCGGGATCGTCCGCGATCAGCAGTGCGGCTTCCGGAAAACTCGCGGGCGTGAAATGGATGATTTTGTCGATGCTCTTGTCGGCGTCGGCGACAGTCTTGAACGGCAAACGGCCGACCGGAATATCCGCGGCGCCATCGTGATCAAAATCTGCCAACCAATCGTCGGAAGCGGTTTCGCTAAAGGTCGCATCGATCAGCTTAGTGGGAACGAGATCAAAGTCGCCCACTCCCTCGTAACCGCGCGGATCATAGGTAGCGTCTCCGGCAAGAATTATGTAGCGCGGCTTCGTCGTCCAATTCGTCGCCGCATACTGCAGAAAATCCTTAAGCGCCTGGGGACCGTGGAGGCCATAACCAAACTCGTCGTAAACGTCTTCAATATCAACGACCGCCGTTGTCATTCCCTGGCTTTGTCGCAAGGCCACGAGGGGCGCCATGCTCGAGATCAAGCTCTTGTGCGCCACGATCAGAAAATCAGCAGCGTTAGAATTCAGATTGAGTGTCGACGGCTGACTCAACGAAAGAGAGGCCGGCTGATCAAACTGTCCGAGCGGGATCGCGTACAACAAACGTTGGTCTTTGGAATGCGACTCGGCGGTGGGGACAGTAATTGAGTAACCGAACGCGGTTGCCTCCGCTGCCGGTTTGGACACCTGCACGTTCAATGGGTCGGTGTAATCGATTAATCGTACGAGGGGCGTTGTGTAACCATCGACGACCACCGTTTGCGAACCGCGTAGATTGAACTTGAGAGAATCCGAGTCCGCGATGAACCGGTGGCGGTAGGTCAATCGAACGTAATCGACGATGCAGACTTCGCCGGTCGAAGTTTTCGTAAAAGTGATCGTGTTATTTCCCGTCTGCACCTGCGGAATGGTGAAGCTGCGTACGGCATGTTCCAGCGCGCCGAACAGCACCGAGCCAATCTGCACGCCGTTGAAAGCAACGTTCACCTGATGAGAGCTGGCAAACTGGTTCTGCACACCCTGCAGCGCGAACTCGAGAGTTGCGGCGGCGCCGGGCTCGGGATTTGAAGAAACGATTGACTGGTTAACTGGCGTAGTCGAGATAACGCGGCCGAAAAAGTTTTCCTGATCGCCGTTCAGCAGATTGGAGAGATAAACCAAACGGTCTTTGGTTTGGACGGTGTATCCGAAATCACCTGGCGAAAAATTATCGGCAAGAATCGCGTGGTTACGCTGGATCGCCGGTCGCCTGGTTTGCTTCGCCTTTCGCTTCCGCGACTTGCGTTCCTTCCGCGTGCGTCTCGGCTCCGGCGCAAGCGCCGCCGGGGCTGTGGGCTTTGCCAGCGCGGGAACAGACGTTTCCGGCGCCTTCGCAGGTGACGGGGTGATTGTTTTGGGCGCCGTTAATTC
>JBKPNP010000835.1:0-3251 GCA_046732775.1 Acidobacteriota bacterium | reverse complement strand
ACTCATTACTCATCACTCATTCCCGTGACTTCCATTATCGCGCGACAACTTCACCGCCGCTTCACGCATTTCGTCGGAAACGGAATCAGTGATGTCCACTCGATCAACTATCCCCACTACCGCCGCCTCGATCGCCATCTCCTGATTTCCCATCGCTGTGCGCGCCGCTTTACCGAAGGCGCAAATCACCATTTCGCCGCTGCCGGCGCCGAGTCGATCCGCAACTATCACGATGTTTTGGGTCGGATCTTTTTCGAGATCGTATGGGTGGACTACCAGAAAGCGAACGCCTTCCAGGTCAGGAGTTTTCTTGGTGGACCAGACGGTGCCGACAACTTTTCCTAAGAACATTGTTTCGAGTTTAGAGTTCGAGTTTCGAGTTGTAGCTAGTCGCGAGTTTAATGTGGCCTTTAACTCGAAACTCGAAACTCGAAACTCGAAACTTCTCTACGTTTTCGCAAAGACTTCGGCCGGCTCCCCCATGTCCCGCGCGGCGGGAGTAATGATGGTTTTGCCGTTGACGTAAATTTTCTCGCCCTTTTGAATCGCGCGACGCACGTCGTCTTCGCTAACGAAATCAACCGTCTTTGCGCCATTCGCCGACGCTCGACTTGCGCCATTCTCCCGTGCGGGACTCGGCGACGAGGCTTTTGCGGCGCTGCCGTTTGTTGGTCCGCTGTACATGCTGCCGGCTTCAGTATCGGCCTGGTTGCTCACAGGGTTCGCTGCCGGCGCTTTCTGTTCCGGCTCACGTCCCGCCAGAAACTTGTCGACAATCGCGGCGATGTCTTCACGATTGATCCGGCCACCGCCAGCTGCCGCCGGTTGCGCCTGTCTGGCCACGACCGGAGCGGGCGGCGGCGCTGGTTGCGCGTAGACTGACGCCGGCGTTGATGCAGGCGCGGCTGTAGCACTCACCGCGGCGGCCGGGCGTTTGCTCTTCACCGGTCTCACTTCAAAAGCCACACGCTTGATGTCGAGCAAGTGCAGCGGTGAGACGTTATCCGAAGTAACGTTGCCACCCCATGAACCGCAGCCGAGCGTCATCGAAGGCGGCAACGCGGTGGAAAACCCAATGGCTCCGTGCGTTGTTGGCGTATTCACCGTGATTCGCGAGGCCGGCATTTCACTGCCAAAGCGCACGGCCGCTTCACGCGAGCGCGTGTGGACGCCGGCAGTGTGGCCCATGCCGCCATAGCGCAAAATCTCGTAACTGCGTTCGGCGCCGCGCGACAGTCCGTCGACTACGTAGAACGCGAGAATCGGAGACAGCTTTTCCATCGAGAGCGGAAACTCGCGTCCAACGCCGGCTACGTCGGCCATCAAACAGCGCGTGCCTGCCGGAACATTTAAGCCGGCGAGCTTGGCGATCACTTCCACCGACTTGCCGACAATTCCCGGATTCAAAGAGCGCTGCGGAGTAGCCACAACTTTTCCGAGTTGTTCAGCTTCCGCTGCCGAAAGGAAATGTGCCCCCTGCGCTTTGAACTGTTCGCGCACGGCTTTCTCGATGGGCGCGTCACACACCACGGCCTGTTCGGACGCGCAAATGGTTCCGTTATCGAAAGTCTTACCAGTCAAAATATCCTGTACTGCCTTCGGCACGTCGGCAGTTCGTTCGATGAACACGGGGACATTCCCGGGACCGACGCCGAATGCCGGTTTGCCGGATGAATAAGCGGCGCGCACCAGACCAATACCGCCGGTGGCGAGAATCACGGCCGTCTGTTTGTGCTTCATCAAGGCTTCGGTGCCCTCGATGGTCGCGGTCGTCATACAGGCGATGCCGTCTGCCGGCAGGCCTTCGTTGATGGCAGCTTCGCGCATCACTCGCACCGTCTCATTAATACAGCGGGCGGCCGACGGATGCGGAGACAGTACGATTGCGTTTCGCGACTTGATTGCTATCAGGACTTTGAAAATTGCGGTCGAGGTCGGATTGGTGGAGGGAATGATACCGGCGACCACACCGCGCGGGCTGGCAATTTCTACAACATCCTTCGACTCTGAAACCACGCCAACTGTGCGCAGTCCGCGAAAGTAGTTCCAGACGTCCTCGGCAGCGAAGCGATTCTTTTCTCGCTTGTCATCGGCCACGCCGAAACCAGTTTCTTCCACCGCCATCGCGCCTAGACGCGTGGCTTCGCGAAGTGCGGCGCGCGACATCGCCTCGCAAATCCGGTCAATCTTGCCCTGATCAAATTTGACGATCTCCGCCTGCGCCTTGAACGCTGCTTCAA
This sequence comes from Acidobacteriota bacterium, assembly GCA_046732775.1. Lineage (GTDB taxonomy): Bacteria > Acidobacteriota > Blastocatellia > Pyrinomonadales > Pyrinomonadaceae > PSRF01. The sequence goes on along the minus strand of JBKPNP010000835.1, from coordinate 1,011 downwards.
CGAGGTCTCGCGCCTGTTGTACCGATATCAGGTCTTTGTCTGCCGACATGATAACCCCCAACCCAGTGTTCAGTGGTCAGTGATCAGTGGTCAGTTTTTCTGCGAACTGGCCACTGGTCACCGACCACTGGCCACTAGCTACCTGGCTTTTTCCTTGCTGCCTTCCCGCGCACCCTGTAACGACCGTCCTTGATCGCCCTCACCTAGTTGTCCGCGTGAGCCGCCCTGCAGCGATCGCTCATCCGGACTCAATCCGGTGCGGCCATCAACCGGCAGTACGCGTTCAACTTCGATATGTGGTCGGGGAATAACATGCACACTGATCAGCTCGCCAACTCTTCGCGCGGCTGCGGCACCAGCATCGGTAGCTGCCTTAACCGCGCCGACGTCTCCACGCACAAAAATCGTGACGTAACCCGCGCCGATATATTCTTTTCCCAGCAGTTGCACATTCGCTGCCTTCACCATTGCATCGGCAGCTTCCACGGCTCCCACGAAGCCTTTGGTCTCCACCATTCCGAGTGCTTCTAAAGCCATCTCATGTAACCTCACTTTTTGATGTTGTAGAAATTAAAGTTGACGTCCGATTGCAGCCGCAAACCTATCACCGCAAGCGCGAAGAATCAAGAGACGCACCCTCGTTGCTCGGAGCACGAAGATCCCTTAGATCAAAAGTTTGACAGCGTTTACTACGCAATATATATTCGGCCAACATTCAGGGGCATTTTTTAGAAGCGGGCTAACCGCCTCCGGTTCCAGCAACCAAGTTGCAGTCTACTTTCCTGGTATCCAACGAGGCTCCACATCCACCGAAGCATTAGGCAAAGGCTGAAGCGAATTGGTGATGGCAGCTACTATCGGCGAACAGTTGCGACTCGCACGCGAAGATCGTGGCATTCCGCTGCGCGAAATTTCAGACCAAACCCGTATTTCAGTTCACTACCTCGAAGCTATCGAGTCGAATGACTATAAGCGCTTGCCCGGTGGGATATTTAATCGCAGCTTCGTCAA
>JBKPNP010000834.1:0-2272 GCA_046732775.1 Acidobacteriota bacterium | reverse complement strand
CGCGTCCATCTGGCGGCGGGCAATGCCACGAAGACTTATCTCAAGAGTGAGACGCTCTTAAAAAAGCGCTAATGGAAGATTGATTCCGTAAAGTGTGTTCGGGATGATGCCCTTGCTGAAAGGTTGGCCAGGATGATTTGCGACCGTTCAGTCTGGAATAAATTCGGGCAGGATGGTCGCGGTGTTCGCGGCCAGATCGACGGCCAAGTCCAACGCGGTTTGCACCGACTCCGGCTTGGAGTCGTTTATTGTAGTTGTTATTCGCACCATGGCTCCGTCTGAACGACGCAACCGAACGCTATCGAAGACCGTGTAAACCTTGCCCCAATACTCACTAGCAACTGCGCGGCCACGACCCTGGTACCAGTAGACCAGCAGCTCTTTGTGATCGCCGTTCTGGATCACATATTTATTCGCCACAAAAGCGTCGCGTCCTGTGGGCTTGATGGTGATCTTGCCTGGGTCGCTCATGACCCATCCGGATCCGGGCAAACAATTTAAAGGGCTGTGATAAGTCGCGCCGTCGCGTTGGCTTGCGTAGTAACCAACGTAAAAATTAGTCAGGCTGCCGTCTGGGTTTTTGTAGTTTCGCAATAGGTAGTCGCTGGCGCGGAGTACTGCAAGCGTTTCGGAATCAAACTGTTCGTCAGTTCCGACTTGTTCCCACTTCGCAACCCGGCTGGGAAAATCTTTAAGTGCCTTGCGTTCAATGTGCGCTTCGCCTAAGTATGCCCAGGCATTGACTACCACGCCGCCGGCGAGCAGAACTATCAGCAATATTGAGAAGCGCCAGGATTTCATTATTCAGCGCCTCCAACCGTGGCGAAAACGTTCTTCAGCTCGGGTGCAGCTTCGCTCGTTGTACGCTTCGTTCGTGGAATACGGTCCAGAATCCAACCGACCCCGAACAGCATCAGAAACGCTACAACGTAAATGACCCACCCGGAGAAGCTGTGAAAGAAGCCGTCTGCGACCCTGGTGCCGTAGTAACGTGCCAAAACCCCGGTGCCACTCACTCTCAGCGCGTTCGTCAGAATCGCGATGGGGACGGCGGACGAGACGATGATTGCGGAACGCCAAAAACCAAATTTCTTCAGCGGTTCAAAAGGTGAATTGAACTTGCGACTGGCAGGACCGCCTGTGTTTGCAGGCCCGTCCGGGTCAATTCCTCGTGGATGTGTGAAATAGGCAAAGACAACAGCGAGTGTGATCAACGTCATCAGCGAACGTATGCCGCTGCACGCCTCAACCACTTCCAGCTTTTTCGTTTCTCGCGCACCCAATGGCATTAGTTCGATGACGTTGCCTTGTCGTAACACGGGGATGTCAAACATCGACATCGCCCAGACGGCGCAACGCGACGCGAAAAGCTGCAACGGAAAAGCGATCTTGTTGAAAATAATTGAGGGAATCGGAATCGCGAGTAAAAATAGGAACAAGGGAACAATCAGCAGCCGAAGCAAACTGAATCCCCAAAAATAGAGCACGATCCCGGCGAGCATCAGGGCGAGCGACGTTCTTTGTAGGAAGAGTTCAGCGCCGGCCGTACCGGCCCATAGAGCAGCCAACGCGAAGACAACTGCACCGAGTCCGCCCCACATCGCGGGCCGCGTCACCACGCGGCCAAAACGTTCTCTTTGACTCCAAAGAATGAAACCAATGATGAAAGGAATGAGCAGCCCGTGCGAATAGTTTTCGTCGGTCCACCAGTCTCGTCCAAGTTTCGTTAAGACCGATGCGTACGCGAAAGCCAACGCCGCGGCGACTGCGACAACTCTCAAAAGCTGTTTAGGTGTGGGGAAACCAGGGGCTGCGGAGACTTTCATAGACGGCACTTGGCTGGAAGAAAATGGCTTTTCGCAAAGAAAGGGCAAATTTCGTTGCGAAAAGCCGGTTGAAAGTAATCTCAAAGGAGGCCGGCTGTAGGACCCAGACGGCTCATTCTATGAACAACACTAAAGCGCTGGAATTTCCTATGACTGCAGTCGCCGCACGCAAAATTCTTCGACGAGGCCCGGGATTGGGCGGGTTAATTCTGTGAGATGTAGTAAACGGAGTAAGAGTTCAAGAATTTAGGGCTGTTACCCCGGGCATTGATTGTAAACTGACGAGCGTTCCTCCCGGGCTCGATTTTCCATTTGTAGGAGAAATTTATTCCGTCCGTAGTCTTCGTGGCCAACTTCAAATTAGCCACCTCCGCATATTTCACGCGCTGCGGATGCGCGACGACGGTCAACAAAACTAGACGGTGCTCTCGATCGAACCGCGCGAT
>JBKPNP010000833.1:0-1134 GCA_046732775.1 Acidobacteriota bacterium | reverse complement strand
GTGCGACCGTTGATTACACGAGCGTTGACGGGACAGCCAAACAAAAAGGCGATTACATCTACGCGACCGGACGGCTCGTCTTTGAAGCTGGGGAAACGCAGAAGTCTTTCCCGCTGCTAATCAATGAGGATTCCTACACCGAGGGACCGGAAACGGCCACAATTGTGCTGAACAATCCTTCAGGCGGGACGACGCTGGGTATTCCCGCAACCGCTACGCTGCAAATCGCGGATGACGCAAACGAATCGGCAACCAATCCGATTGACGACCCGCGCGGTTTTGTCTGTCAGCATTACCACGACTTCCTTAACCGTCAGAGCGATCAAGCGGGCGAGGATTTCTGGACCGGAGGAATTACGAGCTGCGGGAACAATGCGCAGTGTATTGACCAGAAGCGGACTGATGTTTCGGCAGCGTTTTTCCTGTCGATCGAATATCAGGCGACTGGGTATCTCGTGATCCGAGCGCACAAGGCGGCGTTTGGCAGCGAGAAGAGCAACCCGCGATACGTCGTCTTCATGCGCGATCAGCGTGAGGTAAGCAACGGCGTGGTCTTTGGAGCGCCGGGATCGGTTGCATTGCTCGAGCAGAACACGGTGAACTTCCTGGAGGAGTTTGTCCAACGACCCGAGTTCCTGTCGCGGTTCCCGGTGGGCACCGCTGCAGCTACCTACGTGGACACGCTCTTTGCGAACGCTGGAGTCACTCCGACGACAGCTGAACGAAACGCTGCGATCAGCGCGTATGGCAGCGGTGATACGGCAGGCCGGGCAGCGGCTTTACGCAAAGTAGCTGATAGTGATTCCGTCTACCGTAAGCTGTACAACCCCGCTTTCGTTCTGACGGAGTATTACGGTTACCTCCGGCGTAATCCGGACGATGCGCCCGACAATTCCTTTGACGGTTATGATTTCTGGCTGGCCAAGATGGATCAGTTCAGTTTACCGAATGAGGACGTGCGAGATGAGAGCGTCGCTCTTTCACGCGTTCGCCGTGCCGAGATGGTGCGCTCGTTCCTGGTGTCGACTGAATATCGCGAGCGCTTTTTTGGAAGCGCCAACGGTAACCAGTTCGCTCCGGGAAGTGAAGAGCGAGTGGGCGGTGGGAAGTTCATCGATCATTTGTTCAAGCCGA
>JBKPNP010000832.1:0-1309 GCA_046732775.1 Acidobacteriota bacterium | reverse complement strand
GCGCCTCCGGCGGCGTGCAAGGCTGCGTCCAGCGAACGCATCGAGACCACCGTATCCCCATCAAGATAACCCGTACCTTCACTGACAACGCGCTCGACCTGTTTGTAGAGTTGCGGCGTGTGACACGCCTGCACGTCACCGCGAGGCGCCTGCTTCGCTTGCACTTCCATTAATCGCGACCAGAGCGTCGTATCCTCGCGCAGCGCTTTCATAACCACGTTATATCGCGCCGGCGATTCCGGATGCCCCGGGCCGGTGTCATGTTGTTCGTAAATTGGATGATGAACGATCGCTGTAGTCATAGGCTTATCGGAACTCGATCTCCTTACACTTCTCACGAGTGTCTTAATCTCATGAACTCGGAAGCATCTTAAGACTTAAAAGCATACGCTCAATTTGCCCACATACAGAAGTCGAGCGCCCTTCCTAAAAACTTTCCACGAATTCCCACGAAAGCCAAACGAAAAATATGGTTTCAAATAGTTGGGAATAGCGATTGCTCCCCACCGCTACGGACGAGAATGTGAGTGTCCCGCACCTTCAGCCGTCTAGTCATTTAACTTCAGGAGGAAAACTTATGGCATATGATGATGAAGAATCGCGGCGAAGTAGAGTCGTCGTGGAAACACCGACGGCGCGGCGCGAGGTCACCCATACAGAGGCCGTGCGCAATGATCGCGGTGGTATTTCAGGAGCGACTGTCGGGGTGATCGTGGTCGTGGCGATCGCGTTGATCACGATCGTCGTTCTGTTTTTAATGAACGGGCAAACAGCCAATGACAACGTTAACGCGACCGTTGCGCAACAACCAGCCGCGCAGCAGCCGGTAATCGTTCAGCAGCCGGCGCAGCAACAGCCGCCTGTGATCATTCAACAACCAGCACCGGCAACCGCGCCGGCGCCAGTTATCGTTAACCAGCCCGCGACTGGAGCCGCGCCGGCAAATGTTTCGCACGACGGTGAAGTGCAAATCGCGGTCGACAAAAAAATTACGGACGATCCAACGCTTTCAACCCTCGGACTGACAACGACGGTGCTCGACGGCAAGGTTACTGTTACCGGGACAGTGAAAAGCGAGGCGTTAAAGTCGCAGGTGGATCGAGCCCTACGAGCGATTAAGGGAGTGAAGCAGGTAGACAATCAACTCGTCGTCCTGTCCTAAACCCGAGTGATGAGTGATGAGTAATGAGTAATGAGTCATGAGTGATGAGTGCGGACGTGGTGGGTAAGGCTTATCACTCAGATTCTGATCGAACTATCGGGGCGTCGCGACAATCGCGGCGCCTCTTTTTTTTAACTCATCACTCAT
>JBKPNP010000831.1:0-1479 GCA_046732775.1 Acidobacteriota bacterium | reverse complement strand
AACGCGCTCTCCTTTCCCGGGCTTGGACTGATTCGGATCGGACCAACCGGAACGAATGCGGTGGCCATCGGAAATGCCGGTACGAACGTTGACACGCAAAACGTTCAATCTTCGACGACGCTGGTTGATATTCTTTCCCTGACGCGCGGCCAGCACAGCCTGCGCACCGGCGCTCAAATCATCTATTACCGGAATACTCTCGCAGCGAACAACAACCGCCGCGGCATGATCACGTTCCAGAGCTTCAACAATTTCCTGCTCGGCCTTGCTAACAATTCAGTCTACGGAGACGGCATCAGTACGCGCGTTCTGCGCGCGACTGATTACAGTTTCTTCGTACAGGATGATTGGAAGTTGTCCCGAAAGCTCACCGTCAATGCCGGTTTGCGTTACGAGCTCGATCTTCCTCCGTTTGAGACGAGCGGGGCGTTGTCCACTTTTGATCCGTCTCTTTACAAACCGAGAATGGAAGTAGACGCCGGCGGCAACCCTATCGGCCCACCTATCGCTGGCTTCGTGCAGGCCGGAAATGTAATCCCTCAATTCGACTTGCCGGAAGTACCGAACGTGAGTAAGCGAGTGCTAAGCAACGTCGATACGCTTAATTTCGCTCCACGTCTGGGCCTTGCCTTCGCGCCGCTTGATTCAGGCCGTTTGGTCGTACGCGGCGGCTATGGGATTTTCTACTCGCGGCCCTCGAATGCTTATATTGGAACTTCAATTAATTCGCCGCCGACCTACTCAATCCGCCGGAGTCCAACCGGCAGTACTGTTCCCTTAGCGGATCCTTTCTTCCCTATACCTTCACAGGACCAGTTTCCGACGTTCGTGAGAGGCGTCGCTCTCGCCGGGCAAATATTCGATCGCAATCTGCACACGGCGTACTTTCATCAGTTCAACACGAGCCTTCAATATTCACTCATGAACGATCTACTGTTGGAAGTCGCTTACGTGGGAACGCGCGGCCGTAATCTGATCCGGAGCGTGGCCATCAATCAGGCCAGACTCGCCAGCCCGTCGGCGCCCATTATCAACGCCGTGACCGGCCAGGTTATTACCACCAACACGCCGGCCGCCACGAACGTGGCACTGCGGGCGCCATATCAAGGCGTCGAAGTTGGAAGCTTTCTGCAGATTCAGTCCAACGCAAAATCAAGCTATAACTCGCTGCAACTAAGTTTGACCAAACGTCTGTCAAGAGGGAGTCAGTTTCTCGCTTCTTATACTTTTGCCAAGTCAATCGACAACGCTTCGGGCGGTAGTGACAGCACCGGCGAGGTTCGCGATACGATCAACATCGCCGGCAACCAGCTTGATAGCCGGGCGAATCGAGGACTTTCCGACTTCGACCGCAGGCATCGGCTGGTGTTGAGCTATCTGTGGGACTTGCCGCGTCCCGCGTTCTCAACACATTCTCAAGCGACTAAGTTGCTATTCACTGACTGGCAAGTGGGCGGGATCATCACGGCAATGTCCGGC
>JBKPNP010000830.1:0-1362 GCA_046732775.1 Acidobacteriota bacterium | reverse complement strand
AACTTGCTTACGCGCTATGACGTCGGAGTCAACTTCGGTCTTTCCGACTTTGATCGCCGTTTAGGAAACGCGCTGTTGTTTTGTCTCGATGCTGCTATGCGAATCGGTTCCGTTGGCGCTGCAGATAAGCTGCTGACCGATGCGGTTGCGGTTAACCATAACGCCGCACGTGCCACCGCCTATTTGCAGTTCGTCGAGCCATTGGGAGCGGTGAACGTTTCGGGTGATTACGAATTCCCGGTTGCGCAGAGCGAGGTTGAGAGTGTGAAGCTCATGCTGCGCAGTGAAAACGTGGGACTGCGCCGGCCGCTCGCGGTGATCCAACCGGGCGGGAAGATGCACATAAATTCGCGGCGCTGGCCGGCTGAATACTTCTCGAGGGTGTGCGCATATCTTTCGCAGGAGGGATTTGAAGTTTTCCTGACAGGGGACAAAGACGATGTCGACGTTTGCGACCAGATTGCTCGAGTCTCAGGACGGAAATCGAAGTCACTGGCGGGACGTCTGACGTTCACACAAACGGCGGCATTACTCAGTCTCGCCGATCTATGCATTACGAACGACACCTCAACCCTTCATCTTGCCGAAGCGGTAAAAGTGCCGCGTGTGATTTCAATTTTTGGTCCTACTGACCCTGACATTCTGGCGCCGCTAAATTCGCGGAACATTGTGTTGCGTTCGAAGTTGCCGTGTGCGCCATGCATGGGCGGCATGATTGACGGCAACACCGAGAGATGTTGGCGCGACATCAAGGAAGAGTGCCTGTGGGGAATAACGCCGGACGAAGTTGTAGGTGTTTTGAAAGAGCTTTATCCGGTCGCGGTACGCGTCGCGAGTGCCTGAACTTATTGTGTGGAGGAAAGCAAAGGTTCGATGGTGGTCGTGGCGCTTCCGGCAACATTGCGCGTCAGTGGGAAAGAACCTGGCGGTGCTGGGACCTTTCGTGATGATTTCAAAGGGAACTATTAAAGCTGGCGATGACCTCACGGTTCGATCCGGCAAGCACAACATGGTTGAGATTTCGTGTGCGCCAACCGCGCGGCTGAGTTTCGGCAAAAACGTTTTTTTGAATCAGGGCGTGCGCATAGCTTGTAGCCAGGAAATTACGCTTGGGGATAACGCGCTAATCGGCGACGAAACCGTCATCCTGGATAATGATTATCACCAGATGGCCGACGTCCTGGTGCAGATAGCTCCGGTACACATCGAAGCCGATGTTTGGCTGGGCACACGCGTAATCGTTTTGCGAGGCGTAACGATAGGACGCGGCAGTGTTATTGGAGCCGGGGCGGTAGTTACCCGCTCAATTCCGCCGTATACCTTTGCTGCGGGTGTTCCGGCCAGGCCTATAAGAACCCTACC
>JBKPNP010000829.1:0-1093 GCA_046732775.1 Acidobacteriota bacterium | reverse complement strand
CAAGTTCCGACAAAACAGTAGATTTGTGCGAACTTGAAACCTGAAACTAGGAACTTGAAACTTCTTTAAGTCTTACGCCGCGACCGCTTCGTTCTTGAGTTTCTCCGCCTGCTCGTGGGTAATCAGCGCCTGAATGATCTCGTCCAGCGCGCCTTCCATCACGAGGTCAAGCTGATGAATGGTGAGGCCGATGCGATGATCGCTGACGCGATTTTCCTTGAAGTTGTAGGTGCGAATCTTTTCTGAACGATCCCCGGAGCCAACCATCGATCTGCGCTCGCTCGCCAACGCTTCGTGCTGTTTCTGTTCTTCGAGCTCCTGCAGACGAGCGCGCAGCACGCGCATAGCCTTCTCGCGATTCTTGATTTGCGATTTTTCGTCCTGCATGGATACGACTACGTTCGTGGGCAGGTGTGTGATGCGCACGGCCGAGTAAGTAGTGTTAACTGACTGACCACCCGGCCCGGAAGAACAGAACGTGTCGATGCGAAGATCTTTCGCGTCGATCTTAACGTCGACTTCCTCAGCTTCCGGCAGGACGGCGACCGTAATCGCGGAGGTATGAATTCTTCCGCTCGCTTCCGTCTGCGGCACGCGCTGCACGCGATGCACGCCGGACTCGTGCTTCATCTTCGAATAGACCTTGTCGCCTTCAATCAGAATGATAGCTTCCTTGAAACCGCCGATGCCGGATTCAGATGCCCCGAGCACTTCAAATTTCCAGCCCTGCCGTTCGGCGTAGCGGCTGTACATGCGCACCATCTCCGCAGCAAACAGGGTCGCCTCATCGCCGCCCGTGCCGGCGCGGATTTCCACGATAACGTTTTTCTCGTCGTTCGGATCGGAAGGCACCAGCAGCAGCTTCAATTCGGTGTCCGTTGCCTCCAGCTTTTGCTGCAACGCCTCAACTTCACCGCGCGCCATCTCGCGCATTTCGTCGTCGTCAACGCCTTCAGCCAGTTCCTGCGCGCCGGCAAGTTCCGCTTTGAGCGACTTCCAATGGCGAAATTTTTCAACGATCTCGCCGAGCGTGCGGTGCTGCCGCGCAGCTTTGGTGTAGGCCTTCTGGTCCGCCAACAGCTCGGGCGCCGAG
>JBKPNP010000828.1:0-2875 GCA_046732775.1 Acidobacteriota bacterium | reverse complement strand
TTTATCGGTTAGATAGCGTTGTCCTCGAAGATCAGTATTCTGAAGCGCCTGAGACCAGGCGCGCAACTGACGCGAAATGCTTTCAACTTTTGATTTGAGATCTGAAATCTCAGATTTCAGATCTTGCAGGCCGGGTAGCCGTTCGCACAGACAAAGAATCGATCTCGTCTCCCCCGCTGAGCCACGCGAGATATAAAGAAATGTAAGCGTCTCGTTAGTGGTGCCTCGTTCAAAACCTTCGGCAACATTATTTGAGATAGACATTGAAGCGCGTTCGATTTGATCGCGAATACTGCGATGACGGCGAAACGCAGGCCCTTGAGTCAAGCTAAAAATTCGGACCGCGAGCTCAATCGCGTCTCTCCAGACTGGCAATTCTTCGAATCGCGAATACTTCATAGTAATTTTTGTCTGCACAGACTATCTCGCCATAAGCCTGAAAAGTTCAACATGCGTCCATCGGTGTCGCGATTTCCGCAGCGAAAGAAAACTTGCTAGGCCTGCTGAAGAGTTTGATCGAGTAGAATCGTCGCAATGCGCATCATCCCGATCTCCTTACCCACGCCCTTCTACATCGGTGCGGTCAACGTCTATCTGATCGCCGAAGACCCGGTCACGCTGATCGACACCGGGCCCAAGACCAAAGAAGCCAACCAGGCCCTGCTCGAGGGACTGCGAAAAGCTCGCGTTCACATCAACGACATTCGACGCATCGTGCTGACGCATGCGCACGAGGATCACTGCGGTCTCGCGCGCTCGGTCCGTGACCAGGCAAAAAATGCCGAAGTCCTGGTGCACGCCTGGGAAACCGGACATCGCGTGGGCCGGCTCGAGTATGAAGAGCATCGCCAGCTCCTCGTGCGCGCCGGTGTACCTCCCGAAGAGATCGAGACCATGCGCCGAATGTATGAAGGCGTACGCCAGTATGCCGACTCGTTTGCTGACGGCGAGTACGAGGAGCTTCGCGACGATGCCGAACTGGAGTTTGAGAATGGCGCGCTACGCGTAGTGCACACGCCGGGTCATACGCCGGGCTCGTGTTCGTTTGTACGTGAAGCTGACCGCACTGTGATCGCGGGAGACTGCGTGCTCAAACGCATCACACCCAACCCGGTTCTGTCACCCGATCCAATTGATCCCAAAAAGCGCTTCGCGTCACTCGCGGAATATCTGGTGAGTTTGGCGCGCCTGCGGACATTCGCTCCAACCCTCGTGCACGGCGGGCACGGAGAACCGGTTCAAGATTTTGAAGAGTTGTTCAATCGGTATTTCCGGGCAATCAGAGAACGTCAGGCCGCGGTGATCGGATTACTGCCGAAGGCTGGGGCGACCGCGTGGCAGATTGCTCGGCAAATGTTTCCGGATACTGACGACGTGCACCGGTTTCTTTCGGTGTCGGAAGCTGTGGCGCATCTCGACCTCGCGCATTCGGAACGGAAGATTCAGGTTGAGCTGGGTGACGGCCGCGAGATCTACCGAAAACTCGGTGATTAAGTCCATTGCCCGTCGCTAGCGCTCCCGGTTCTGACTTCGTGGGCAGCGACAGTGGCTGCTGCAGGAGGCAACGCGGAGGGGGCAGTAGCCCGACAGTTATGGAGGGCTACGCAAAGCACAACCGTCGTAGGTCCAAACTGATATGTGAACCTTGAATGGCAGCGTAGCCCTCCCTAACGGTCGGGCTACCGCCCCGGCCCCGATCGCACCGTCGCTCATTTTTGGAACCCGGCTTCGGCGCTCGCGTGTAACCTTCAAAATCTATCCGGAGGACTCACTCTGTCATGAAGCTTAAGAACGCATTTTTGTTGGTTATTTCCCTACTTGTGGCCGCTGGCATCGCCATCGCGCAACAAACGCCGGCGCCCCCGGCTATCCCCGACGTCCCAGACGCTCCCCGGTCTTTCTCGATGTTTTTGGATGGCGGGAGCTTTCTCGGCGTGCATGTGGAGGACGTGAGCAAGGAAAATATGGCGCGCTACGGAATGCGTGAGGTGCGCGGCGTGGCGATTACTGAAGTGGTGAAGGACAGCCCCGCAGAGAAGGCCGGACTGCGAAAGGACGACGTCATCGTTCGTTTCGAAAACGACAGCGTCACCAGCACACGGAAGTTGAGTCGCCTTGTCTCAGAAGTTGCGCCCGACCAAACAGTGAAGCTCGGCGTAGTACGCGGCGGCGGCGAACAGGAAGTAGCGGTAACGATGGGCAAGCGTACCCATGCGATGAACACTTTCAATCTTCGCGGGCTGGAAGCCTTTAAGGATTTTCCGCAGTTGAAAGGGCTGGAAAAATTCAAAGACTTCAAGAACTTCGGGCCCGGCGACAACCAGGTTTGGCGCTGGGACGGAACACCGGGCGAGGGAATGGTCTTCGCTTTTGGCAATGCGCGACGCATAGGTGTCAGCACCGTGCAACTGACCAAACAGCTGGCTGACTACTTCGGGATCGCCGACGGCAAGGGTGTGTTGGTAACGTCAGTAACTGCCGACAGTCCGGCAGCGAAAGCGGGAATCAAAGCGGGCGACATTATCACCGCAATTGACGGTGAGAAAGTGGAAGGTTCGGGTGACCTCGCGCGCGCCATCAACAAAAAGAAAGACGGCGACGTGAGCCTGACCGTTATCCACAACAAGAACCAGCGGACTGTCAACATCACGCCAAAGAACGACCCGGCTCCGACGCCGGGAGCGATTCCGCAAGGCCGCCGCGTCATCACTATTCCACGAGTCGAGCTTGGCACGATCGCTCCGATCGACATCCAGGTGCCGCAGATTGACCTCGGTGTAACGCCGGAAATCAAGATCAGCGTTCCGCGTTCCATTAAAGCGCCGAAGGTGCAGGTGATTCGCAGTGACGATGCGGAGATTATGTAAATCGGAAC
>JBKPNP010000827.1:0-4952 GCA_046732775.1 Acidobacteriota bacterium | reverse complement strand
AATAAGCTTCCGACAAGCCGCGCCACTCGCCTGCCAGCCGGAAGTGTTCGAGGGCGCGTTGGGCGTAGTCGAGCGCGATCGGGTGTTCACTGATGCTCCGATATACGCGTGCGAGTGCCGCATAAACTGGCCCGTTGTTATGTTCAGGTGAAGCGTGTTCGGTCTCGGTGTCTGTCGTCTCACGCAGAGCGCCCTTAAGAATTGAAATGGCCTTGGGGTGATCGCCGTTGTAGTTGTACGCAAGTCCGATCTGGACTTTCAGCGATTGGACGGTTTGTTGATCCAGCTTGGTGCGTGACTCCGGCGTTTCATACATCGCTACCGCAGCCAGCGATTCGCGATACTGTCCCTGCATCTCGAGCGCGCTCGACAAAGCACAGCGGGCGAGCGCCAACACCGTAGGGTCGTTTTGAGCTGCAGCGATTAAGACTGAGATTCGTGACTTCGCTTCGGCGGACAGTCCCTGATCCAGCAAGGTGCGAACTTCGTCCAGTTCAGTGAGCAAACCTGCTTGTGAGGGACGCGAACGAGAATTCAGACGAACGCGTGCGTCAGCGAGATCGACCACACCTTTCCCACCTAAGGATTCATCTTGAGGGGCTGCACCACCCCGAGATCCTGCATTCTTAGCCATGTAGTCCTTTAGATACGGTCAATTCAGCCCGTTTTTCATAGCGTCCATTGAAGCGGGCGATAGGAGGGTGCGTCGGCTCTTCCCACGAAGCCGCACGAATAGCTACAGAGCGGTCAGAATTTAACACATGCACCCAGACCCGTCCACAATCTGATTCGAGACGACTAGCAACGATAATGACGAAAAAGAGGGCAATTAACAGCGTGAGACGACTGTCAAACGCAGGAGCTTGGCTTAGTGCGACGATTTGCTTTGTCGCTGATTCGAACGCCAAGATCGATGAGCGCGGGGAAGTTCGTCCTCGTACCGAACCCGGCGCGTATCGTCCTGATAGTGCTTACCTTGACACTCTTTTAGGCTGGCCGCTATCATCTCCGTTTCCGCTGCGGCAGGAAACTTCGCCTGAGTGATCTATGTTCGAGTCCTTATCTGACAAGCTAAAACGGACTCTCAAAAATCTGCGCGGCGAGGGCGTGCTGACGAAAGAGCACGTTGACGCAGCGCTGCGCGAGATTCGTCTCGCGCTCCTCGAAGCCGACGTCAATTATAAAGTCGCGAAAGATTTTATAGCTTCGGTCAAGGAAAAGGCTGAAGGGCAACAGGTTTGGCAGGAACTTAAGCCGTCGGAACAAGTCGTCAAGATAGTTTACGACGAACTGGTCGACTTGCTTGGGGGACAATCGTCGCGGCTGGTTTTCACCAGGCAGACTCCGAATGTTGTAATGATCGTCGGGCTGCAGGGTTCGGGCAAGACGACCTCCACGGGAAAAATTGCACGCTGGCTCGCTGCGAATCAGGAGCGCAAGCCGCTGTTGCTGTCAGTTGACGTTTATCGTCCAGCGGCGCGTGAGCAGTTAAAGGTCATCGCGAAGGCGACTGGCCAACAGATCTTTGAACAGACCGAAACGAACGATCCGCTGACGCTAGTGCGCGAAGCAGTAAAGCACGCGCAACAGACCGGGTTCGACACCTTACTAATCGATACCGCCGGCCGTTTGCACATCGACGAAGAGTTGATGGAAGAGTTGGCGAACATCAAGAAGGAAACTCATCCGGTCGAGATTCTGTTTGTCGCTGACGCGATGACGGGACAGGATGCGGTTCGTTCGGCAGAAGAGTTTCATCGTCGTGTCGGCATCACGGGCGTTGTACTCACCAAGATGGATGGCGATGCGCGCGGTGGTGCTGCGCTCTCCATCAAGCAGGTAATCGGCCAACCGGTGAAGTTCGTCGGCGTCGGCGAGAAGTACGACGCACTTGAACCTTTTTATCCGGAACGAGTCGCCCAGCGAATTTTGGGAATGGGCGATGTGCTGTCGCTGATTGAGGAAGTCCAGTCGAAAGTCGATCAATCCGAAGCTGAGGAACAGCTAAAAAAGCTTCAGAAGAACGAGTTCACACTTGACGACTTCCGCGCACAGCTTCGCCAGGTTAAGAAGCTTGGCTCTTTCTCAAAAATAATGAAGCTGCTTCCCGATCAGCTTCTAGGCGGCATTGGCATGCCGCAGCTCGACGAAGAGCAGTCGCAGCAAATGGAGAAAGAGATGAAGCGCACCGAGTCGATTATCGACTCGATGACGCGCGAGGAGCGCACAGATCATCGCATCCTGAATGCTAATAGACGTCGAAGAATTGCTCGTGGCTCGGGTACAAATGTCACCGAGGTAAATAAGCTGATTAAGCAGTACACGGAGATGCGTCAGATGATGCGCCAGCTCACGAGCTCCGGGATGTTTGGTGGTAGTGGATTAAAAGGCAAGATGATGCGCCGGATGGCCGGTATTCCGGACATGGCAGGACTTGCCGGAATGGGCGGTGAGGCGGACGATATCCCGTCGTTCCCGTCGTTAGGCGGCGCACCGAGTGCGCCATCGCGAAAAAAGCTTAAGAAGAAGCGTAAAAAGAAAAGACATTGAAACAGTTCTGAGGTTCAGAGTTGAGTTCTCAAATCTCAGAAGTTAATGAGTTGGAGTGAAAGCGGAGGTAAGTTTTGTTAGCAATTAAATTGATGCGCACCGGCGCGAAGAAGCGACCTTCATACAGGATTATCGTGAAGGAGAAACAATCAAAGCGCGATGGTGCCTACCTCGAGAACATTGGCACTTACGATCCGACGCGGCAGCCGGCCGAGATTAAGTTGGATCTCGATCGTGTACGTTACTGGATGGAGCGAGGGGCACAGCCAACCGATACCGTGGGACGGCTGATCAAGGCTAGCGGTAAACAGCAGGCTGCTCCGGCCGAAGCGTAAGTCGATTCCGCGTACGCAATGAAAGAAGCTGTCGAAATGGTCGTGAAGGCTTTGGTCGATGACCTCGAGGCTGTCGACGTGCGCGAGCTCGATCAGCAAGGCGGAACGCTGATTGAGGTGCGCGTGGCGCCGAGCGACATGGGCAAGCTCATCGGACGTCAGGGCCGCACCATTCGCGCTCTGCGTTCTTTGGCATACGCAGTCAGCCTGAAGAAGAAGCATCGTTACATGGTCGAAATCGTGGAATGAATGCGGCCGACGACAACAACGACGAACTCGTAATCGTCGCCCGCGCCGTCAGGACGCGGGGTCTTAAAGGCGAACTGGTAGCGGATCTACTGACGGACTTCCCCGAGCGTTTTGAAAGAGTTGACCAGTTATTCGGTGTCGCCCCAAACGGCGAGCGCAAAGAGTTAGAGCTCGAGAATTACTGGTTCCAGAACGAGCGAGTGGTGCTGAAGTTTTCGGGTTACGGCGACGTTGACGCCGCCAAGGCGCTGGTCGGTTATGAATTCGGCGTTCCGGAAAAAGAACGCATCACTCTTCCTGCTGACGAGTTTTACGATTGGGAACTCGAAGGGTGTTCAGTTGAAAACAAGTTAGGCACGGTAATCGGTAGGGTCCGAGAAATACTGCGGACCGGTGGCGTTGAATTGTTGGTTGTAGAAAACGACGATCACCACGACCACCTGATTCCGATGGCGGCAGAGATCGTCACCAAAATCGACGTGACGAACAAGAGGATAGTGGTTGACCCGCCTGAGGGTTTGTTGGAGTTGTAAGACGTCTTTGAAATTTGCGCCGTGTTGCACTGCGACATCATTACCATTTTCCCGGAGTTTTTTCGCGCCGCGTTTGAATACGGGATTATTCGCAGGGCAAGAGCCGCGGGGTTGGTCGAAACAACCGCGCACGACTTGCGCGGCTGGACCGAGGACAAGCATCACATAGTCGACGATCGGCCATTTGGCGGCGGCGAGGGTATGGTGCTTAAACCCGAACCGATCTTTGCGGCCGTTAAAGGATTAACAGGTTGCGCCAGTCGGGCAGAGTACTCGCCGCAAACCAGAGTGGTGTTGCTCTCCCCGCAGGGCCGAGTATTCACACAGGAAGTTGCTCGCGATCTTTCACAAAACGCGTCGCAGATCGTTTTGATTTGTGGACGCTATGAGGGCATCGACGAACGAGTCGGTGACGCGCTGGCAACGGACGAAATCTCGATTGGAGATTACGTCTTGTCAGGCGGCGAACCGGCGGCGATTGTCGTCATCGATGCGGTCGTGCGGTTATTACCGGGCGCGGTAGGAAATGAAAGTTCGACAACGAACGAATCATTTTCCGATGGACTGTTGGATCACCCGCAATACACACGGCCCACGGAGTTTTCAGGATTACGCGTGCCTGATGTTTTGTTGACAGGCAACCACGGCGAAATTGCACGCTGGCGCCGTGAAGCGGCTCTGCGTAAAACGGAGCGCAATCGGCCTGACCTTTTGAAGTAATTATTGTCCGAAATGTCGTCGCCGGCTGCGGACGTCAGATTCTACATGGAGTAACGAGATGAATCGCTTAGATAGCATTGAAGTAAATCAACTACGCAAGAGTGTTCCCGACTTTCAGTCAGGCGACACCGTCCGCGTGCACGTTCGCATCAAGGAATCTGAGACGAAGGAACGTCTGCAGGCTTTTGAAGGTGTGGTTATCGCTCGTAAACACGGCGGCGCTCGCGAAACGATTACGGTGCGCAAAACCAGCTTCGGCGTAGGCGTGGAGCGAATCTTTCCGCTGCATGCGACGATCGTGGATCACATCGACGTTGTAAAACGAGGCCGCGTACGTCGCGCCAAGCTTTACTACCTCCGCGGTCTGCGTGGTAAGGCTGCGCGCATTCGCGAGCGCGATACACGCGTGCGCCAGACTGATGCAGCGGCAGCAGCAGCCAAAAAGTAACTGCCTACGTTCGCGGTCACTGCACGTTCGGTGACCGCAATCAGGAGCTGCAAGCGCCTTGCGTATAGCGATTGACGCCCACTCCGTGGGCACCGGACTTGGCGGCAACGAGAGTTA
>JBKPNP010000826.1:0-2510 GCA_046732775.1 Acidobacteriota bacterium | reverse complement strand
CTGCGTCCAGTGACAACGATTGGAAAGTTCAAAATTCCTACCGACGCGTTGCGCGCCTACACCATGGTGTTCGCGTTGATCGCGATCTGGATTTACTTTCACTTCTCCACCGGCGGCATATTTCTCGAATCAAGAAACTTTTCAAATCTGATGCGTCAAACCTCCGTCACCGGAGTGTTGGCGGTCGGGATGTTGATGGTCATCGTTACCGCGCAGATCGATCTTTCGATTGGGTCAGTAGTTGGTTTGGCCGGTGGCATCGCTGCGATAGCGCAGGGTTGGTGGGGTTACGGCCTGGTACCCTCGTTAGCAGCCGGCGTCCTGGTTGCGATAATCATCGGCGCGATCCAGGGCTCATTGACCGCGTACCTGAACATTCCCGCCTTCATTGTGACTCTCGGCGGATTGCTGGCCTGGCGCGGCGTGATACTTGGCTTAAGCCGGGGTGAGACGATTCCGCTGCGGCTGCAGACGTTCAAGGCAATCGGTCAAAACTACGTGGCGCCGCAAGCGGGTTGGATACTCGCCGCCTTAGCAATAGCGGCCGTGGTTTGGATGACCATCTCACGCAATCGCGCGCGGCGGCGACATAATTTGGAAGTCCCCGCGCTCGGTTTGACGCTCCTGCGTGTTGCGCTTCCGTCCGCCGTCATCCTTTGGTTCATCTACACGATGAACACTTACGAGGGTGTGCCGATCCCCGTAATCATTTTGATCGCAATCGCGCTCGCCGGTGCGTTTCTGACTCAGAACACAACCTTCGGACGTTACCTCTACGCGATTGGCGGAAATCCTGACGCCGCGCGTCTCTCCGGCATCAACATCCGCAAGCACATCCTCGCAGTCTTCTGCATCATGGGTGCGCTCTCCGGCGTGGCGTCGATTATTTATACTGCGCGAGTCGGTAGTGCTTCGCCAGACGCGGGTCAGTTGCTCGAACTCGACGCGATTGCGGCGTGCGTAATCGGCGGCACGAGTTTAATGGGCGGACGCGGAACAGTTTTCGGCGCCATTCTCGGTGCGCTTATAATGGCCAGTCTGGACAATGGCATGTCGCTGATGCGCGTACAGCCGTATTCGCAAATGGTAATCAAGGGCGCGATTCTGGTTGCCGCTGTTGGGCTTGACATGGCTGGCCGGCGTCGCGGCTGAAAAAGAAGTCCTCAGATTCGCAGGTTACATCGAGGACAGAAGGAATCGAAGAAACTCCTTTGCAAGTGTTTGACATTTGAGACTTCTGGTTCTGCAGAATATGCGAAGTCTGCAGATACCTCCCTTCAAAACAATAAATGAGACGCTTACCAATCGTCGGCATCATTTTCTGTTTAGTCTGCTCAGCTTTGTTTGCACAGACAACTAACGCGCTTGCTCCCGGAGCGCCCGGCGCCGATGCCCACTGGCCCAGCGCCGCAAAAAAGGGTTCGGCAGCTCAAATACCTTAACTTCAAAAGTGTGGTTCACGCTGAACAACGGCCTCATGACTGAAGTCTATTACCCGCGCCTCGACGTGCCCAACGTTCAGTTGCTGCAGTTATTGATCGTCGGCGACCGGGTGGAAACGGAGGCCGACGACACCATTCATCGATTGGAGATAACTGACACGCGTTCGCTTTCTTTCCGCCAAATCAACACTGCCAAGAGCGGCGCTTACACCATTACCAAAAGCTACGTCACCGATCCGCAACGTAACACCGTCTTGATCGAGGTTCAGTTTCAAAGCCAAACGCCGCGTGATGTTTACGTCTATTACGATCCGTCACTCAACAACAGCGGCCGCCACGATTCCGCCTGGCGCGAGGGCAGCGCGCTGCTATCACGGGATGGCGAGCGCGCTTCGGCGTTGATTGCGAGTTCCGGTTTCGCGAAAAGTTCGAGCGGTTATCTCGGCGCTTCGGACGGATTAACCGAGTTGCGGCGTCATCAGTTTAATAGCTATGAACGTGCGGACGACGGCAACGTGGTGCAAGTCGCGGCGTTGAATGGTTTTCAAAACGGCAGCAAAGGAGTCTTTACTCTGGCGTTGGGATTTGGGACTACGCCGAAGCAGGCTCAACTCGAAGCGCAAGCGTCATTGAGAAAAACTTTTGCGGTTGCACGTCGCGAATATCAAGCTGGTTGGCACGCGTATCTGCGACCACTGCAGCGTCCGGAGCCAAAGTATCAGCAGCAATTCAACTTTGCAGTTTTGTCTTTGAAGGCGTTGGAAGACAAGACGTACCGCGGCGCCATGATCGCCTCGCCTTCAGTTCCGTGGGGCGGTGGTGCAAATGCCAACGAACCAAACATCAGCGGTTATCACGCAGTTTGGGCGCGCGATCTGTATCAGGTCGCGACTGCCTTTATCGCCATCGGCGACGTCGCGAGCGCCCGGCGAGCACTCGATTATCTGTTTGCAGTACAACAAAAAGCTGACGGCAGTTTTCCTCAGAATTCATGGGTCGATGGCCGGCCGATTGGTCGTGCCTTGCAAATGGATCAGGTGGCATGGCCGATCGTGCTTGCCTATGAAC
>JBKPNP010000825.1:0-2119 GCA_046732775.1 Acidobacteriota bacterium | reverse complement strand
GGCAACTGCCTCTGCTCGATCAGTTGCCGCACCAGTGAAGCTTCGGCAGCGTCAATGCCGATTGCCAGTACCTTCGGACCGTTATAAGTCCCCATTCAATAACTCCCGCGGGTCAACCCACGCCTCTCGATCGGCGGACCTCAGGCAGGCCTCAGCTATCGCCATCGTTTGCAAATTGTCTCGTCCGCTTGAATCCGGTTTGGCGCCGTAAAGGATTGCGCCCTCGAGTTGATCCAGCAGCAGTCGTTCTTCAGTAACGGTTCTTGGTCCACGCCTGATAAGTCGTGGCAATTTTCCATTCGCACAAAGAATCAGCCAACGCTGGAAAACATGCAGCGTTGCTTTCTCGCCGACGAACCGCAGATAGAATTCCTGGCCGCGCTCAAAAAACTGATGACCACTGGATTCGTAAGTCAGTGAATAAACGACACTCGTTTCATCGCCCAGCGAAAGCATGGCGGACATCGAGCCGCCGCGCGGCAGTTTTCCCCACGGCATTGAAAACTTGTGCGACAACACTTTGGTTACCGGTTTGTCGAGGACGTATCGCAGCGCGTCGAGATGGTGCACACCCGCTCCCCAGAGTGAGCTGTTTTCTACCCGAGCCAGCGAGGCAGCCATCGCGTGCGGCACGCGGTAATACTGACAAACAACCATGCCGATCGGGCCGAGCTGTCCTTCAGCGATCACGCGGCGCGCAGTACGAAACGCGCGCATGTAGCGATAGTTTTGCGCGACAATAAGCGGCGTCGCTTGCTGCTCTGCCAAACTTACCAATCGCTTCGCTTCGTCCAGGGTCAGCGCAAAGGGCTTCTCCACGAGGACGGGCAAACCGCGAGACAGTGCCAGCTCACACGGCGCGACGTGACTGTCAACCGAAGTGGCGACAATCACGGCATCACAAGCTACTTGTTCGAGTGCAGTTTGAAAATCCGTGAAGCTGGGGACGGCTGAGAATCCGTTGCTTAAAGCCTGCTTCAGGACTTCGTGATCAGTATCAACCCCGGCGACTAACTCGTAAGCAGGAGCTGATTGCAGTTCGCGCATCCACTCCTGCCCACGCGAGCCCGTACCAACTACGATTACTCTAAGCGCCATTCATAGGGTCTCCCGTCTTTTACTTTTATTCCGGCCAGGAGATCGCGCGCGCGAATTGACGTGCGCAGAAAAGCACGCAAGGTGGGCGGGCTAACATGGCCCCACAGCGCTGACATGAAAATCATCACGGTCTGCGGGTTCCACTGCAAAGACTGTTTCTCCAGCAACGGCTTCAGCAACATCGGTTGATTGCCGGCCCAAAGCCGCATCGCGCCGAGCATATAAAAAGCAGCCATCCCGTTACCGTTCGCATCGTGGGAGCCGACTGCCCGCGTACCATTAAAAAGCGTGGCGTTTGCGGAGTGATAACGATAACTGTAAAGCAGGTCGGGTAACGTTAGCACCCTCCCTTTCAGCGCCATTCTGGAAAAGAAATCCTGATCTTCACCACCGTCGGCGGTTTCGTCGTACCCACCGACCGCCTCGAATATTTCGCGACGAAACATCGCCGAGCCGTGCGGGAAGGGAATGTAGGCTGAGCGACGCAGCAGCCGCCAGCGATCTCTGGGACGGACGCGACGGCCACTCGCGTCAATGCCATCGCAGAGCGTGCCCACCACGGCGGCGTCAGGACGCTCATTAATTACTTGCCATTGGCGCTTGAGACGATCAGGGTGGGCGACATCGTCTGCGTCCATACGCGCAACGATGGGCAAATTGGCTTTGCGAACCACGGCGTTTGAGCTGGCGGATAGCCCGAGCCGCTTATCGCTGCGATGTATTTTTATTCGTTGGTCTTTTTGTGCCCAGGCTTGCAGTAGCTCGCTCGATCCGTCGCTCGACGCGTCGTCAAGTATCACAAACTCAAAGTCACTGAGGGTCTGTCCAACAATACTGTTGATGCTTTGGTGAAGGTAAGGAAGCGCGTTGTGCACCGGCATAACGACGCTGATGACCGGTTTCCGTGATTGAGTCATGCCGCCCCGCGAAGAAAATTATCGCCGAGAGTGTAACGGCTGAGCGACGCGCTTGGCTAATTTCACATAAAAATTTTACTTTCGCTGACTGGAGGGTGGACTGG
>JBKPNP010000824.1:0-8529 GCA_046732775.1 Acidobacteriota bacterium | reverse complement strand
GGTGGCAGACTCTTCTATATCGGCACCGGAACGTCAGGTCGTTTAGGCGTACTCGACGCCGCAGAGTGTCCGCCGACGTTTGGCGTCTCGCCGGACCTGGTGCAAGCAATTATCGCTGGTGGTTATGAAGCGTGTTATCGTGCGGTTGAAGCTTCTGAAGACGATGCCGCGACCGGTGCTCGAGACCTGCAAGCGCGCGGCTTTACTAAAGGCGACGCGTTGGTTGGCATAGCGGCGTCCGGTCGTACGCCTTATACGGTTGGCGCCGTAAAGCGCGCGCGCGCGGTCGGTGGGTTGACGATCGCCCTTACCTGCGCGCCCGGTTCTGCAATCACAGAGGCTGCCGAATTGAGTATTGTTCCAGTCGTCGGTCCCGAAGTGATTGCCGGGTCGACTCGACTGAAGGCAGGCACGGCGCAAAAACTTGTCCTCAATATGTTATCCACCGCGACGCTCGTGCGCCTGGGCTACGTCAGCGGAAACCGCATGACGAATGTTTTGCCGCGCAATTCCAAACTGCGAGACCGCGCAATTCGGATCCTGGTTAGTGAAGCGAAACTCGATGAAGACGCCGCCGTTGCTATGCTCGAGAAAACCAAGGGTAACCTGCCGGCGGCGTTACTGATGGCGAAATCAGGCTGCTCGTTGGCACAAGCGGAGGAGGCACTGACGGCAGCGGGCGGCGTTATTAGTCGGGCTGAAGAAATGCTGAAGTCGTCGGAGTGAGGTCAGTGCCACCTGCGATAGCGGGTGGGTTTGTTCCTAAGTATGGCTAAGAACCGACTGCGTGAATCGGCAACTGCCGGCGACAGGCCCACCCGCTACAGCGGGGTCGTACTGACCTCACTTCTAACCTACTCGGTGTTACTCCTCGCCGCTGCCGTCGCTCCGGGGCAAACCGAGTCGCGCCAAACTGTTCTCGATCAGCGCGTGCGCGCCGAAGTGGCGCAGTTCAAAGGCAAGGTCAACCTGTTCGCGAAGAACGTCGACACCGGTGCAACCTACGACTTGTCAGGCGACACCGCGGTGGCGACCGCCAGCACGATCAAGATGGCCATCATGGTCGAGGCTTTTGCACGCGTTAACGAAGGCAAGGCGAAGTGGACAGATGAACTGATACTCACCAAAGAAAAGAAAGTCGGCGGTTCCGGAATACTCAACGAATTTTCAGACGGACTGCACCTTACGCTGCGCGACGGCGTCACGCTGATGATGATCATGAGCGACAACACGGCGACCAATCTCGTGATCGACGTCTTAACTACGGACGCGATTAATGCGCGCATGGCGGCACTCGGCTTGAAAGAGACACGCTTGATGCGGCGCGTGTTCGGCGGCGGTGAAAGCATTGAAGGCAAAAAGGAAGAGAACAAACGCTTTGGACTCGGACGCACCACGCCGCACGAAATGGTAATGCTGCTTGAAAAATTGGAGCGCGGCGAGGTGGTCAGCGCAGCAGCTTCTAAAGAGATGCTCGACTTAATGAAACGCGAGCAGGGAACCAACGGGCTCTGGCGCGAAGACTGGCGCCTCACGAAAGCGACGAAGTCGGGCGCGCTCGATGCGTTGCGCAGTAACCTGGGAATCATCTATCACCCGCGGGGACGCATCGCGGTGTCGATAACCTGCAGCGAAATGCCGGAACCAAATTGGACTGTGGACAATCCGGCGTTGCTTTTAATGTCACGGCTTTCGGAGATTCTGGTGGACGGGCTGGGCGCTAAATGAAAGTAATCGATCTCGTTATCATCTTTGGTTACCTGATCGGCATCACGTTATTCGGCGTTTGGTTTTCACGTAAACAGGAAACTACCCGCGATTACTTTCTCGGCGATCGCACGGTGCCGTGGTGGGCGATTGCCGCTTCGATCGTCGCCACTGAAACGTCAACGATTACTTTCATATCTGTTCCCGGCATCGCCTTCGCACGCAACGGCAACTTCCAGTTTATTCAGCTCGTATTCGGCTACCTCCTCGGCCGTATCGTTATCTCAATCCTTTTCATCCCGTCGTATTTCCGCGGCGACTTGATGACCGTTTACCAGCTGCTCGAGCGGCGGTTTGGCACGCGGATCAAGATGCTGGCAGCTTCTTTGTTCGTAGTGATGCGCAATATCGCTGACGGCATTCGGCTACTGCTGACCGCGTTCGTACTCGCCGCCGTGTACACCGCGTTTCAACCCCAGGCGAACGCGGAGACGATCGTTATCGGTTCGGTGGTGTTGCTCGGCGTGGTGATGATCATCTTCACTTACTTCGGCGGCATGGAAGCTGTGATTTGGGTCGAAGTTGTGCAGTTGGGAATTTACCTGGCGGGCGCGGCGATGGCCGGCATCATTCTGGTAATGGCGATTAATGGCGGATGGAGCAGCGCGATCTCGCTGGGCGAGCAGTATCACAAATTCAATTTTGTCGACTTCGGAATACGGCCGACCGCCTACGCATTCAGCTTCCCGTTCAGCAACAGTGCTTTTAGTTTTACCCTGCCTATCGACTTCACAAAGACATACACGCTCTGGGCGGGCCTGCTTGGCGGCTGCTTTCTGACGATGAGCACGCACGGCACCGACCAATATCTCGTGCAAAGATATCTGTGCACCGATAAGCCGCGACGCGCGGCCCTGGCGCTGCTCACGAGTGGCGCGGTTGTGTTCGCACAGTTCGTCGGCTTCCTATTAATAGGAGTACTGCTGTTTGCCTTTTATGCGCCGTACACGGACCCCGCTTATGCAAACCTGGCGAGTGGCGCTGCGACTTTGCCGGTCGGTGAAGTATTTCAGACAGTCGGTGGCGATCGCGTATTCCCTGACTTCATCACGAAGTTTATGCCGTCTGGTCTTTCAGGGATTGTCGTGGCTGCAATTTTTGCCGCCGCACTTTCGTCGTCGCTCAATTCGATCGCTGCAACTGCTGTTAACGATCTTTACAAACCGT
This sequence comes from Acidobacteriota bacterium, assembly GCA_046732775.1. Classification (GTDB taxonomy): domain Bacteria; phylum Acidobacteriota; class Blastocatellia; order Pyrinomonadales; family Pyrinomonadaceae; genus PSRF01. The sequence continues at coordinate 5,595 of JBKPNP010000824.1, read as the reverse complement.
TCCGGCCGCGGCGCGACGACAAACACTATCTGCGCGTCTCTCATGTATTGACGTTGGTTTGGGGGGTGGTACAAATCGGCGTCGCCTTGATCGCGATGAGGCAGAATCGTTCAGCACTTGACCAGGCGCTGTCAGTGGCGTCGCTGATTAATGGCCCCGTGCTGGGTGTGTTTTTAGTTGGCACGTTCCTGCGGCGAGTGAGTGAACCGCCGGCCTTGATTGGCATGTTGGCGAGTATGTTGGTGATGCTCTACATCCGATTTTGGACGCCGATCGCGTGGACGTGGTATGTGCTGATTGGCAGCGTCATCACGTTGCTGGTCGCCTGGCTGGCTGGGTTCGCGTTTCCGCCGGCAAGCAGCGAACAGCGCGATGAGCTTTCGATAAATGGATGAGTTTTGATTAGGAGCGGGGGCAAGCCCGACCATGAACACTGTGGTTTCGCTCCAGCGGAGCGCTATGTTTATAGCCTTGAAGGCTCCCATCGCATCGCGCTCCAGAGGAGCGCGACGTTCGCTTGACTCACTGATTCGGAAATTCCTCTGTAGATTTTCGCTTCCAGCGGAGCGAAGCTATCTTAGGTAGTGCACTTTGCTATACACATGTCGCTCCGCTGGAGCGAAAATTCACCAATACTTCCCAGTTGAATTCGCTAAGTGTTAACTCGCAATGAAACAGAACATCCACATTCAGGTCAGAAGCATCGTTGCAATGCTCCTCGTAATCGCTCTTTCCGCGCTGTCTCTGCTCCAACCCGCAACGGCACGCACGCAAGCATCAACCTTTAGAGCATATTCTGCGCAGCCAACCCCAGCCGCTCTCAAATGGGCTGACCGAGAACTGCGGCGCATGTCGCTCGACGAAAAAATTGGCCAACTGGTCTCGGTCGGCGTCAACGCAACGTTCCTCAACCAGGAAAGCGACGCTTACAAAGCACTGCGCCATCAGGTTGAAGACAATCACGTTGGCGGCATCATCCTGTTTCGCGGTCCCGTCTATGAGTCCGTCGTGCTCGTTAATCGCATGCAGGCTCTGGCGCGTTATCCCTTGCTGATCTCGGCGGACCTCGAAGCCGGCGCCGGCATGCGTTTCGACGACACGGTAAACATCCCCTGGAACATGGCGCTCGGCGCTACCGAGAATCCCGACTTCGCGCGGCGGCAAGGCGCCTTGACGGCACGCGAGGCTCGCGCTCTCGGCGTGCAACAAATCTATGCGCCGGTCGCGGATGTAAATAACAACGCCGCGAATCCAGTAATCAACGTTCGCTCTTACGGCGAAGATCCTGAATCGGTCGGCAGGTTTGTCGCAGCGTTCGTCGAGGGCGCTCAAGCAAACGGCGTGATCGCCACCGCGAAACATTTTCCCGGACACGGTGACACGGCGACTGATTCACATCGTGGCTTGCCCGAGATCGACGTGAGCCGTACGCGGCTGAATGCCGTTGAGCTGGTCCCGTTTCAATCAGCTGTTAAGGCCGGCGTCGGTTCGGTAATGACCGGCCACATCGGCATGCCGCAGATTGATCCGACGACGGTTGTGCCGCTGCCCCGCGACTTAAAGTTGAAGCCAACCGATACTGACGAAGGCGCGGAAGTGGTCGTGGAAAAGGGAACTATTCCAACTACGTTGTCCCCGGTCATGAACGGAATTCTGCGACACGATCTGGGGTTCAACGGTTTGATTGTCACTGACGCGATGAGCATGAGCGGCCTGACACTTTACTTTACTCAGGAAGAAGCCTCGGTGCGCGCGCTCGAGGCCGGCGCCGACTTATTGCTGAAACCGGCAGACGTCGATGCTGTGATCCGCGGCGTACGCGACGCAGTAACGAAGGGGCGACTTAAGGAACAGCGGATTGATCAGTCGGCGCGTAAGGTGCTGGCCGCCAAGTTTGACCTTGACCTGGTGAAGCAGCGCCTGACGTCACTCGATGCGATTGACGTGAACGTCGCGGGCAACGAGGCGACCGGGCTCGCGCGCGAAATTGCCGAACACGCGATCACGCTCGTTCGCAACGACGACCAACTCGTGCCGCTTAAGAATCTTAAACCGGATGCGCACATTTTCAATCTCGCGATCACGAATGGTGACGATCGGTTGTGGATTGCGAATGCGTTTGTAAACGCCTTTGGACGGTCGGGGGGGAAGTTGGAAACCGTCGTGCTTGACGATCGTTCGACCGAAGCTGAAGTGAAGAAGGCACTAGAGAAAGCGAGCAGCGCAGACGTGGTAATCGCGTCGTTGTACGGCCGAGTCCGCACCGGCCAGGCGCGCAGCGTCGGTTTGCCTGATCCGGGCGCGAAAGCTCTCGCCGAATTGATCAGTCGCCGGATGAAAGTAGTCGCAATCAGTTTTGGCAATCCATATTTGCTGCAAAGCTTTCCCGAACTGCGGACTTACGTGGTTGCTTATGGCGACATGCCGAGTCTACAGCAGGCGGCTGCGCGCGCGCTGGCGGGTGAGATCGACGTCACCGGAAAGTTACCAATTTCGTTGCCCGGGCTTTATCCGCGCGGCACCGGAATTCAGATCAAGCGCGCCCAGTAAGGATGACAAAGATCGCGAGTTGTTCTATCTTGAGCGCGCATCATGAAAAAGCCTGAAGAGAGACTTGATCGGTTGGAGCGCATTGCAAAGCTGCTGGTGCGCGCCGGATTGCGCGCGCGCCGCGAAATGCGGCAGCAAGACGACAAGATTACGATCATGATTGACGCACAGATTAAGAACGAAGAACGGTTTGCCGAACTGGTCGAATCGCAGAAACATACCGACCGGCGTCTTGACGCTTTGATCGAGATCGTCAAAGAAAACCGCAACGGCAAATCAAGTTAACCAATCCGGAATTCCTGCTCGAATCATCTCCATTTTGACTGCTCGCTTATCGCCGCTAACCAGATCCGCCGCACACTGTATCGCCGTTCTCTTGATTGGCTGCGCGCTTTCGAGTGCGACGCTTTCATCACCCAGAAAACTGCGGACGGTCAAGCCGGAATCAGTTGCGGTATCCGGGAAAAAACTCGCCGCGATCACAACTGAAGTTGAGCGCGAGATTAAGGAACGCCATTTACCCGGCGCGGTCGTACTCGTTGCGCGCAAAGGCGGCGTTGTTTGGCGTAGAGCTTACGGCGCTCGCGCAGTGGAACCGGTTCGGGAAACGATGACCACTGACACGATTTTCGATCTCGCCAGTCTCACAAAGGTTGTGGCGACTGCGACCAGCATCATGATGCTGGTAGAACGCGGCCAGATTCGTTTGAGCGATCCACTGTCCACTTACATCCCGGAAATCACAGGCGAGGGTAGGGAACGCATTACGATCGAGTTGCTCCTGACCCACCGTGCCGGCTATGCACCCGACTTCGATTTGCGAGAGCGCTGGAGCGGATACGACGAGGCCATCAAGCGCTTGCAAAGCGAGACCCTGCGAAATTCTCCCGGCGCCAGGTTTGTTTACAGTGACATCAACTACATCGCGCTTGGCGAAGTAGTGAATCGCGTCAGCGGTATGCCGCTGGATGAGTTTGCGCGCCGGAATATTTTCGAACCGCTCGGCATGCGCGACACGGGCTTCCGGCCGAAACCGAGTTTGCGCGTTCGCATTGCGCCGACGGAAAAGCGGCGTGGCCAACTCAGTTATCTGGGAGACAAACCAACCGGAGCGGAAGTCGATGGCGATAAGTGGCTGCGTGGTGAAGTTCACGATCCGACTTCGTATCGCATGAACGGCGTGGCCGGACACGCGGGCCTGTTTTCCACCGCCGATGATTTGGCGATCTACTGTCAGATGATTTTGAACGGCGGTGAATACAAAGGTGTTCGTATTCTCGCGCCGCTTACGGTTGACGAGATGACGCGCCCGAGGCTGGTGGCGGACAATCGTTGGTCGCGCGGCCTGGGTTGGGACATCGATACCAGTTTTTCAACCAATCGCGGCGATCTGTTTCCGCTCGGTTCCTTTGGTCATACCGGCTTCACCGGCACCTCAATGTGGATCGATCCGGCCAGCAACATGTTCGTGATCTTCCTGAGCAACCGCGTGCACCCGGATGGCAAAGGCGACGTGGGCGCGTTGCGTGGACGCGTGGCTTCGATCGCAGCGGGCGCTGTGACCGACATTGCCGTGGTTGCCCAAGCGCACGTCGAATTGAAGGCGTACTACGATCGTTTGACCGCCGACCTCGGCCGCTTTACCGCCAGCCGGGAAGCTGCGATGGCGACTCCGATCAACGGCCGCAAAGGCGATGCGAAAGTGCTGACCGGCATTGACGTGCTCGAGCGCGACAAGTTCAAGCCTTTGGCGGGCCTGCGCATTGGGTTGGTAACCAATCAAACCGGTCGCAACCGCGCCGGTCGTTCCACGATCGACGTTCTCTTCAACGCGCCCGAGGTAAAACTCGTCGCCCTGTTTTCGCCGGAGCACGGAATTCGTGGCGCAGCCGACGATAAAATTTCCGACTCGAAGGACGAGCAAACCGGTCTACCAATCTATTCGCTTTATGGCGAGACGCGGAAACCGAAGCCGGAACAGCTGCAAAATCTTGATGCGCTCGTTTTTGATATTCAGGACATCGGCGCGCGCTTTTACACCTACATCTCTACGCTCGGAAACGTGATGGAGATTGCGGGCCAGGAAAAGCGTCCGGTGTTTGTCCTCGATCGTCCGAACCCGATCGGCGGCGTTGAAGTTGAGGGACCGCTTGCCGATCCGGATAAGCTGAATTTCACTTCCTATCATCCCATTCCGGTCCGTCATGGCATGACCATCGGCGAACTGGCGAAGCTTTTCAATCAGGAACGAAAATTCAATTGCGATCTAAGAGTGGTGGAGATGGACGGCTGGCGTCGCGCGATGTGGCTGGATGAAACAAATCTCACCTGGGTTAACCCGTCGCCAAACATGCGCAGCCTTGCCGAAGCGACGCTCTACCCGGGTATCGGGTTACTGGAAACCACTAACGTCTCGGTAGGACGTGGCACTGATACACCTTTCGAATTGCTCGGCGCGCCGTGGATGGATGGCCAGCAGTTAGCTGAGTATCTGAACGCGCGCGCGATTCCCGGCGTGCGCTACGTGCCGGTTCGTTTCACTCCCACCACGTCTGTTTTCAAAGGCGAAGAATGCAAGGGCGTAAACATTATCGTTACGGACCGCGATAAGTTTCGGGCGGTGCTGAATGGGATAGAAATCGCGGTGGCTTTACGCAAGCTGTATCCGACGCAATGGAAAGTTGATAGCTACTTGCGATTGCTTTCGAATGCGGCGACGCTCGAGAAACTTAAACAGGGCGCAACCGCGCCCGAGCTGGTGCGCTCGTGGGCTGACGCACTGGCGCAGTTTCGTAAAGCGCGTGAAAGCGTTTTGATCTACAAGTAGCCAGGCGCCACGGAGGCACAGAGAACACACAGGCCTTCGAATTACGTCAGTATGTTTTCTACTAGTCACGTGCTAAGCCAGCGGCTATAATCCGGCCTTCCAAAAAGCTTTTACCAATCCACGGAGGACAGTAATGACTAACGCTATAGCTCAACCCGTCAGTTCTACGTTCGCATCAAGATTGCGCGATGCCGTAATGGAATACTCAATGCTGAAGC
>JBKPNP010000823.1:0-1499 GCA_046732775.1 Acidobacteriota bacterium | reverse complement strand
TGACGGCAGCTTACGCCCCGGGTCGTTTGCGAAAGCCGAAATCGTGACCAACGACGCGAAGATGGCGGTGACGGTACCCAACAATGCGATCGTCACGTTTGCGGGAATCGAAAAGGTTATCGTGGTGCAAAATGGTAAGGCGCTCGAGAAACCAATTACGACCGGACGTCGCAGCGGCGAGTGGACAGAAATTCTCGCGGGCGTGAACGTTGGTGACCAGGTGATCGTTGATCCGGGCAATTTGCAATCCGGAATGGCGGTTGAGGTGGTGCAATAAACTCAGTACTTTGTACTTTGAACTTTGAACTTTGAACTTTGAATTTTGAATTTTGAATTGGTCTTTGGTCTTTGGTCTTTGGACTTTGGCCTTTGAAAACCACAGACAATTGCTACCGGAAGACCCAAGACCCAAGACCAAAGACCAAAATACAAAGTACAAAGTTCTAAGTACAAAGTTCTAAGTACAAAGTTCTAAGTTCGATTTAAGTAATGCAAAAGCTAGCTGAAATATGTATTCGCCGGCCGGTCTTCGCCTCGATGATCGTCTTGTCGCTGGTGGTTGTCGGCGCAGCTAGCTTCTTCCGTCTCGGCGTCGATCGTTTTCCCTCGGTAGACCTGCCCACCGTTAGCATCCGCACCGGACTGCCCGGCGCGTCTCCGCAGGAAGTCGAATCACTGGTCACCCAACAAATTGAAGAAGTCGTAAACACCGTCGACGGCATCGACGAGCTCCGCTCAATCTCGGGGCAGGGCACGTCGTTCGTGATCGCGACTTTCAAGCTCGATCGAAATCTTGAATCCGCCGCACAGGACATACGCGATCGCGTTAACAGCCTCGGCCGCAGCTTGCCGGAGGATGCGACGCCGCCCGTCGTACAAAAGTTTGATAACGACAGCACGCCCGTTGTCACCATCTCGCTGTCAGCCGATCGCTCGCTGCGCGAGTTAACTGAACTGGCGGACAAGACCGTGCGGGTCCAGCTCGAACGCGTCAGCGGCGTCGGCGAAGTGCGCGTCGTCGGCGGTCTCGATCGCGCTATCAACATTTGGGTCGATGCGGAGCGCCTGGCGGCTTATCAAATTCCCGTCACAGCCGTGCGCTCAGCCCTGGCGCGCCAGAATGCCGACGTGCCTGGCGGGAACGTGAACACCGGTCGCGAAGAATTGGTCTTGCGCACCATGGGTCGTTACACCGACCCGCGCGCGTTTGACGATTTGGTGATTGCAAACGTTGAGGGATCGCCGATCCGTTTGCGCGACGTGGCGCGGGTTGAAGACGGCACCAAGGAACAACGGTCGATCGCCAGATTGAACGGCGTGCCCACTGTCACGCTCGAGATTCGGCGCCAGTCCGGGGCTAACACGATCGAAGTTATCAACGGTATCAAGCGCGAGTTGCCACGTGTCTCCGGTCAATTACCGACCGACGTGAAGATGGAAGTGATCCGCGATCAGTCGCGTTACATCGAGTCAGCGCTGCATGAAATTCAAAAGCACCT
>JBKPNP010000822.1:0-2583 GCA_046732775.1 Acidobacteriota bacterium | reverse complement strand
AACTGAACTAAACGAGTGCCGGCTCTCGGGTCTCTTCCTTCTTGCGGCTAAGACCTTTGATTTGCACTGGCTTGTCGGCCTCTTTAGTGTCGAGCTGCTTCTTCAGAACGATCTCCTGATAAAGCTTGCGCATCGCTACTGCTTCTTCGTGCGCGGTCTTCGGGCCTTCCATTTCGGGCTTGTTCGGCCTGGTCAGGTCAATTGGATTCAGCACCATGTTGTGGCTCTTGTCGACAAGTTCCACTTCCTTACCACGAGCGAAAATCTCGTGACGGCCGTGTTCTTCGTACCACTTCGCCACGGTCGCGTTCTGGTGCATGTTCTCGATGATGTTTCTCCAACCAATGCCCGTGTTGTAAGCGCAGAAGGAAATCTCACCTTCCTGCGTACCGTAAGGGATGATGCACATCTCGGTGCGGCGGAAGTCGTAGTTGAACAAATCCTGGAACCACATGCCCGCGATGAACAGGAAGTTCCAACGATCCGAACGGCGCTTCTCGATGTCGTCCGCCGAACGATCGCCGCTGACCTTGCCGTAGTCCTTGCCGGTCAGGCCGAATGATTTGTCAAACTTCTTGAAGAGCTCGTAAAGGGTGAACTGCGATGGCGATTTGTACGGGTTGTAGTGCTTCAACAGCGCCAATCCCATCATCAAATTCGACATCCACTTGCCGCGCGCGGCGTCTGTAATCTTCTGCATATCCTTAACGAGTCCCGGGATGTTCAGGAACTCCGGAACCGGACGCATTTCGCGCGTTTCCTTATCAACCATCACTGCCGTGCCCACGCCGCAGTTTGGGTGACAGCCGCACGATACCTGGCCCCAATCAGCATCCGGACCGTGAACGAGGTCGGCGAAATCGGCAAACGCACCCATCAGTGAAAGCGGAAACCAATCGCGTGTGGGTTCGGTAATTCCTACTTGATCTTTCACATCGTGGGCGAGGTGCGAAAGTGTGTAGCGCTGCTGCAGGCGGCGTTGCGGCGTAATCTCTTCGTCGCGGCCAGTAAACGAAACTGGCTGGAACGACAAGAACGCGATCTTCTTCGGATTGTCGAGAGCGAATCTGATGATCGAACCGACCTGGTCGTTGTTGATGCCGTTGACCAACGTCGTAACGAGCACGATTTCAACACCGGCCTCATGCAGGTTGTTGATTGCGCGCATCTTGACGTCGAACAGATTGCCAACCTGTCGATGGCTGTTCGCGTCATTGCCTACACCGTCAAACTGCAGATAAACGTAGCGCAAACCGGCTTCAGCAGCCTGCCGGCAGAAATCCTTGCTCTTGGCAAACTCGATTCCGTTCGTCGCTGCCTGTACGCTGTTGTAGCCAACTTTGCGCGCATACTTGATCGACTCGATGAAGTAAGGCGAAATCGAAGGCTCACCACCCGAAAACTGCACAGACATTTGGCGGCGCGGCTTGATAGAGATGGCGTTGTCCAGAATTTCCCTGATGTCGTCCATGCTCAACTCGTGAACAAAGCCGACCTGGTTGGCGTCCATGAAGCACGGGTCGCACATCATGTTGCAGCGGTTTGTCAGGTCAACAGTCAAAACTGCGCCGCGACCATATTTGATGGTGCTCGTGCCGTGGTTGTGGAGCTTTTCGTCGTTGTGCGCGTCGATGTCGCGGCCGGGAAACATTTTTTCGATGTGCGTCAGGAATTTCACATCGATAGCCATCATGTCTTCGAAGTGACCATGGATGGGACAATCCTTGACCATCCACACTTCGCCGTCGCGTTCAATGATTTGCGCCTTGATTTCGCCGACTTTTTCATTGATCAGGACACTAACGTCCTGTTTGCCCGAGATGATTGACTCGCGAGCCTCAATCACGCAGTTCGGGCAAAGAGAGTCCGTGGTGCGCGGCCAGCCGAGGGTTGGCTTGCTCTTCTGCCATGACTTCAACAGCGGCTTGTCTGACCACTTCGGCGTAAACGACGGATTTGGCTTGTACTTATTAACTGACTGAATAACATCGTGTAGTCCGCCGGCTGCCAAAGTTAGGCCTTTTTCGGCGCGCTTGATTAATCGCATTCTCTCTCCTCTAAAATAACTTTTTTGGGGAATTGCCGTTCACGAAGGCAGGGAAAGTCACACGTAGCCTCGCAAACTGTGATTCGCAATGGCAATGACCATGCCGCCAGGACCGAACTAAAGCTAAGCGTACAAATAACTAGACTTAGCTACAAGGTCCAACGAGCGACGGCAGGTTACCGCATCCCTAGGCGCGTGTCAACACGACGCAGGCCTGTGAGTATCAGAGTTCGCGTAGCATTTTGGCCGACGCGCTGTAGCGGTTTGGTTAAACTTATTTTTTCGGAGCGTAGTACCCTATGCGCGCGGTTACGTTCTGATTGGGGTTGATCGTTTGAACGTGTAACCGGCGGAATTGACCATCCCGTTTGGCGTTGAGTGGAGAGTAATAAAGAGTGTACTGGTGGCGAAGCTCCTCGGCGACTTCGGCGTAGGTTCGCTCGAGGTCGTCAAAGCTGCGGGGCTTGTACAGACGACCGCCCGTGGCCGTCGTCAGTTGCTCCAGGCGGCGCTCGCTGTCGTCGAGGGCTTGCAGG